>CAMVDF010000133.1 GCA_947166195.1 uncultured Lachnospiraceae bacterium | reverse complement strand
AAGGCAGGAAGCTGGAAGGTTGTATTGCCGGTAAACGCAGAAACAAAGATACCGACGATAGCCACAGCCATCATTGCATAGAGCAGGAAGCTTGACAGGTAATCACGGGGCTGAAGCATGATCCAGACCGGGATCAGCGATGCGATCGTGATATATGCACCTATTATGATGATCCATGCGGTTCTTGAAAGAGCAAGTCCCACATTCATTCCAAGTATTATGGAAAGGACGATTCCCACGATACCTATGCAGGTTGCAGGCAATGTCTTCATACCGAGACGGTTTGTGAGAAGACCGTAGATGATCGCAAGAACGATGAAGCAGGCTGAGATCATAGCGGTAGTCTGATTTCCCGTAGGATTTGTCACAAAGCCGATAGCAATATTACCTGCATCATCAGGCTTAGTCATAAAGGTTCCCGCAACAACATTTACAAAGGAAGCGATGACCAGGATCAGCACCAGAAGCGCAAAGACGATGAAAAGCTTCTTTGCCCTGTCTCCCATTGAATCCTTGATGATCTCACCGACCGATTTTCCACCGTGCCTTACGGAAGCAAAGAGGGAACCGAAATCCTGAAGTCCTCCAAAAAATATGCCTCCGAGGATACACCACAGGAAAACAGGAAGCCATCCGAAGACGGAAGCCTGAATAGGTCCGTTGATAGGGCCGGCACCGGCTATGGATGAAAAGTGGTGTCCCATCAGAACTGCAGGCGGCGCTGCGACATAGTCCACTCCGTCCTCCATTGTCTTTGCGGGAGTTTCCCTTGAAGGATCAACCCCCCACTGCTTTGCAAGCCAGCTGCCGTAGGTCACATACCCTATGACAAGCAGGATGATAGCAGCGATGATGATAAGTAACGCTGTCATTTCTTTTTCTCCTTTTCTACCCTTATTTTAATATATCAACCGCAATGAACCGGAAAAGAGTGTCCCCCTCAATGCGGCTTTGCAAAGAGCTTTTTCAGGTCGTTCCCCAGCCGGTTGGCCGCTGTCCTCCCCGAGGAAAGCTCATAAGCAACAAGTCTGTAATTGCTCCATCCGTGGATGCCCCACAGATAGCTTTTGTAGTGTTTTTTTCTTTTGATCTCCTTTTCGATGCCGTCTGCAAACCTTTCCGCCAGTATAATAAGAACGACATCGGAATTTCTGTGATTTGCCTTTGCGACGACCCGGTCCATCCCTGTCTGCCAGGCCTTTTCATCAAACTCCGAAAGACTGTTGTCATCAAGAAGCGGTGTTTCCGCAAAAACAACATATTCTCTGGAATCCACCTCAGAGATCTTTGCACTTTTAATAAGGAAGTATTCCTCCCCGTGCATATCAAAGTCCGCCTCTGCAATAAAGGGCTCTGTCGGCGTTTCCCTGTTTATCCTGTAATATCTGGTGTACGAACGCAAGATCCTTTCAAGAACCTCCTGCATATCCTCCATGTCAGGCGCCCTCTTGAACTATATTGCCGTTTTCATCCCTTTTCGGAGCGGAAAAATCGGCACCCGGCATCTTTGACTTCAGTTCGCTCATGAGTTCCCTTGCCGCCTTGCTTCCGGGAAGGGTTACCTGTGCGATCTCTCCCGCATCATCTGCGATGACGAGGCTTTCTATCTGAAGTTCTCCCTTGCCGCAGCACATCTTTGCCGGAACACTGTTCACACGCCTGAAGCACCTTTTGATACTGTCATACGGCAGACAGTAACGTCTGATGCCGGCTCTGAAAAAAAGATGCTCACTTCCTGTCCTCACGGCCCCTATTTCTCTGGCCGCCCTGTATTCATCCTCAAAGTCACCGGTTTTGGCCTTCCGGGTCCTCGGATCAAAAAACTTCATATATATATAACCTTTCGCACATCAAACCACAAGATATATTCTATTACCATTCCCTTAATCTTGCAAGAAAAAGAATTATGTCGGATAATATATGCGAAAGAGATTTATACACGGAGGAAAAATCATGCCAAGTTTTCTGATACAGATCGCAATCACGGCCATCATAATCTTCTCTTCCATAGGAATGCCCGCCCTCAGAAGATCCGCAAACGAGGCCAAAAGCAGGATGAGAAATGTCAAACGCAAGCCCTCCGATTTCGGAAACATCACCCTGGACGGGATCCGCGTTTCCGAGCGAGGCAAAGGTGTCCTCAATCCCTCAAAGATGTACAGCGAGACAAATCACGAGATCAGGCCATGAAAAAACGGCTTCCTGTATTAATTTCCTTTATTATCGTATGTATCTTTTTTACGGGTGCCTGCGCTTCAGATAATAAAAACGCAGCGGACTCTTCTCTGACCCAACCTGCAGACGATGCCTCTGCATCCTTTCCAAATGATGATCCTGCGCCTGTTATGACACCTGTAAGAAATGTTCCCGATAGTTCTTTGCAGAATTCCGAAGGTAGTGAACCAGACGATATTTCCGATAAAATTTCCAAAAATGTTTCCGGTGATACAGACAGCGATCCTGCTTCCGATGGTATTGACGGCGATCCTGCATCCGGCGATGACAATTCTGACGATGTTTCCGGTGATCCGCCGGCACAGGCCGGCATCTTCACATCCTCTGGGATAACCGACGAAATAAAGGTCCGGATAACCGGAAAATCCTATGCCGAGGGCTGTACTGTCCCGTATGAGGATCTCCGGTATCTTCAGCTTTCATATGTGGATTTCAACGGGGAAACACAATTGGGCGAGATGATCTGCAACAAAGCCATAGCTGCAGATCTGATCGAGATATTCAGTGAACTGTATCACGAGGGATATCAGATCGACAAGATCCGTCTGATAGATGATTACAACGCGGATGATGATGCATCCTGCGATGATGACAATACTTCCTGCTTTAATTACCGGGTCGTGGCAGGAAGCACAAACCTTTCAAAGCATGCGCAGGGCGTGGCAGTGGACCTCAATCCATTTTACAATCCCTATGTGACCTATCCAAATGGAAAGATCCGCATATCTCCCGTCGGATCGGAAGCCTATGCGGACCGTTCATCTGATTTTCCGCACAAGATCGATGAAAACGATCTTGCATATAAATTATTTACAAAGCACGGCTTTACCTGGGGCGGACATTGGAAAACTCTGAAGGATTACCAGCATTTCCAGAAGCCGCTGTAGAGCAGCCGGTTTTCGTTCGTACGCAGGTTCTATCTCATTCCTTTAGACTTCAACACTGCCTCCAGATCTCCGGCGTTATGCTTCAGAACAAAATGCTCCGCCTCTGCATCAGACCCGTCTGTTGCCCATCTCCATGTATCAAGCAATACCCTGTACTCTGCATCATTTACTATAAGACCGTTGAGATTGTGAGTTCCTCCTGCAGGCGCAGCCGGGGCAGGTGCTGCCGGGGCAGGAGCCGCAGCCTCCTGTTCAACCGCCTTTTTTGCTGTTTCTTCAGCGAGCTTCTTTGCTGCTTCATCTGCAGCCTTCTTTGCTGCATCATCAGGATTTTCGGATGTCTCCTCTTTCTTTTCGGGTTTTTTATCCGAAAGATAATCAGCTATGATAAAGACCGACGAGCCGTCAGACCTTTTGATCCTGTACCAGGTCTTTCCGTCTCCCTTGTATCCGTTTACCTTTCCGTTTGCGGTCACCTGTGTTCCAAGTGAAAGGATTTCTGCCACTTCAAAATCAGAAGAACTCGGACCCTTTCTCATATTTACCGTATCGGTGGTATAAAGGATTTTCTCACCGATATCCTCTACGGAGTAATCAGAAGATGCACTTTCTGTGCTTTCAGGTGTTTCCTCAGGTGTTTCCGGTTCTGCCGGCGTCTCCGGGATTTCCTCCTCCACCGGAACCTCAGGAGTCTCTTCAAAAACAGGTTCTACTGTTGCCGGCTCCTCTATCTGCGCAGTTTCAACCGGTTCCTCAGCTCCCGTATCAAACTCAATGGTCTGAAGTTCGGCGTTCTCCTCTGCCGCCTCGGTCTCTGAAGCTTTGTCCGATTTACCGCATGCCGCGATGACAAGTCCGGTCACGATCAAAAATGATATGATTACACTTCTTTTTTTCATGGCGTTTAAATTAACACAACAGAAAATATAAATCAATAACACATAAGTACTTTCTCAACTATTACAAAAATAATATTTAACACGGTTTTATTATATATGTCGTATGTGATAAGGTGACATGTAGACATCACTACTACATTGCTTTCGTTCGTTTATCTGTGCTAAAATCAGATATCAATTCAGTAGAAAGAGGAGATATCAGATGTCAAAGATAGCCATAGTGACGGACAGCAACAGCGGGATCACCCAGGATCGTGCAAAAGAACTGGGATTTTTTGTTCTCCCGATGCCCTTTGTCATAAACGGAACTGATTATTATGAAGATATCGATCTGACACAGGCGCAGTATTACGAACTGCTGAACGATGAGAACGCAGAGATACATACATCTCAGCCGCTTCCGGCCGAGGTCATGGATCTTTGGGACAGGCTTCTTGAGGATTATGACGAGATAATTCACATTCCAATGTCCAGCGGGCTGTCGGGTTCCTGCGAAAGCGCCTCAACCTTTGCCGAAAACTACGACGGTAGGGTCCATGTCGTAAACAATCAGCGTATATCGGTTACTCAGAAGCTTTCCTGCTTCGAGGCAAAAAAGATGGCCGAAAACGGGATGTCGGGCGCAGAAATCAAACAGAGGCTTGAGGATACAAAATTTGACTCTGCGATCTTTATCACCGTTGATACCATGAAATACCTGAAAAAAGGCGGAAGGGTCACTCCGGCCGCTGCTACTATCGCAGAGATCCTGAACATCAAACCCGTTTTGAAGATCTTTGGTGAAAAACTCGATGCCTTTGCAAAAGCCAGAGGCATGAAAAATGCAAAGCAGGTGATGATAAAAGCGATCAAAGACGAGCTGGAAAAGGATTACGGAGGAATAAACAATGAAAATCCGAACGCCTGGATCGGAATGGCATATACCTATGACAGGGATGCCGGGATTGAATTTATGGAAGAAGTAAAAAAGGAATTTCCCGGATACAAGGTTTATCTGGATCCGCTTTCACTCAGCGTAGCCTGTCACATTGGCCCCGGATCACTTGCTGTATCCTGTACAAAGGTCCAGCCGGACGGTATTCAGTACTCCGGCAGCGAAAAAGACCTCCTGTAAAGAAAAATCACCCTCAAATGATCAAAAATCAGGCAGAAAAAGCTTGAAGCAACATAATAAATGCATTTCCAGCGTAAAAAAAGCCACGATCTTCAGGATTGTGGTTTTTTCATTTATCACAAAAAACTCATCTGATAATACACTCCGGATCACGCGTAAAATCTGAATTATTCTATATCCATCCGCGTGAAACACGCATAGATAAAGGAAATATTGCAATTCATGCAATTTAAACCCTGATTTTATGCATTTTTTCAGTCTATTATTGAATCAGAAAAAATAACAATCGAATACAAAGTCAGAAATGAAAACGGCCCCTATATCTTCATTATCGCACCTGATCAAACCATCCCGGAAAAATGTCCCTCGATATGACGGATCCGCACTTCCGAATCCGGAAACGATGTGAAAACCCGAAAAATTTTATTCAGTTTCTGAATAGCAGATAAAAATCTGATTTTTCAGGGAAAATCTCCCGGTTTTATTTTACATAACTATGATTATTTCTTCATTTACAGAATATCATTAATCGGTTGTAATTCAAATCTGAATCCATATGAATTACCGGCGTAAGGTTTTTGGCACAAAAAATGAAAAAACCGATACATAAAATATCCCGAGAATATCAGCATTACTACACGATCAATCCGTATTCCGGTATTAAATAGAACCGTATGGATTACTTTTATAGGAAAATTTTCTGAAATAATTCAAAATAATATAACATGTGCTATTCCCTTATTATTTTTTTTGCTTTATGTAATACGTATTTTTTCTGAATTCTGTATAAACGAACGGCTCAGATCCATATTTATATAAAATTCGATCAAAAAAATGAATTCTGTCCTATCCACGCATAAATTTGAACACATTGGGTATAAGTGTATATGTTTCGAGACAGATCTATAAGCTGGGAATTAGTCAAAAGCCTCCTACAAATTTAATCATCCGGCCCGGTCCTCTTTCATTTTTTGCGATCTGATCGATTTTTCACCCGAAATCAGTCTGAAATTATACAAAGAAATTCGAGAATGTATAATTTTATTAATTTCACACACAAACCTGATCTGCCGGCCCCACCAGCCCGTACACCTTCTCCCGGCACAAATCCGACGGATTTTCTGATTCA
>CAMVDF010000132.1 GCA_947166195.1 uncultured Lachnospiraceae bacterium | reverse complement strand
TTCTGATCGAAAAGTAAGGGGGTAGAAAAAATGCCGGTAGTAGCTGTATTGGTAGTTATCATCATTCTGGTACTTGGAAGCTGCATCAAGATCGTGCCTCAGGCACAGGCAGCGGTAGTGGAGAGGCTTGGAGCCTATGTTGCAACCTGGTCCGTGGGACTTCATTTCAAGCTGCCGATCATCGACAGGGTGGCAAGAAGGGTATCATTAAAGGAGCAGGTCGCTGACTTCCCTCCCCAGCCCGTTATCACAAAGGATAATGTTACCATGATGATAAATACGGTCGTATTTTTCCAGATAACAGATCCGAAGCTCTACGCATACGGAGTTGAGAATCCCATAATGGCAATAGAGAATCTCTCTGCAACAACGCTTAGAAATGTCATAGGTGATCTGGAACTTGACCAGACCCTCACCTCCAGAGAGACCATCAATACAAAGATGAGAGCAACCCTTGATACGGCAACAGATCCCTGGGGCATCAAGGTGACCAGAGTCGAGCTCAAGGATATCACGCCGCCCAAGCCCATTCAGGAATCCATGGAAAAGCAGATGAAGGCCGAGCGTGACAAGAGAGCTGCCATCCTTGAGGCAGAGGGACAGAAGCAGTCGGCGATCCTCGAGGCAGAGGGACACAAGCAGTCTATGGTCCTTCATGCAGAGGGTGAAAAGCAGGCAGCCATCCTTGCAGCCGAGGCTGAAAAGGAAAGAGAGATAAAGGTTGCACAGGGACAGGCAAAGGCTATCCTTGAGGTCCAGCAGGCAACTGCGGAAGGTATCAAGGCGCTGAAGGAAGCAGGAGCGGATGATGCCGTCCTCAAGCTGAAATCCATCGAGGCTTTTGAAAAAGCAGCTGACGGACAGGCTACAAAGATCATAGTTCCTGCCCAGCTTTCAAATGTTGCTTCGGTTGCAACATCGATCAAGGAGTTTATTAAATGACACTTAAAGGACGAGACTTTCTGACGCTGAAGGATTTTTCGGACAGTGAGATCCTGTATCTCCTGGACCTGGCAGCGTATTTCAAAAAGAAAAAGAAGAACGGAGAGCTGACCGATGAGCTGAGGGGCAAAAATGTGGCCCTGATCTTTGAAAAGACATCGACCCGTACCAGATGTTCCTTTGAGACAGCAGCCCACGACCTGGGCATGGGAACAACCTACCTTGATCCTTCGGGATCCCAGATAGGAAAAAAGGAGAGCATCGCCGATACGGCAAAGGTTCTTTCAAGGATCTATGACGGCATAGAGTACAGAGGCTTTGGACAGGAGATAGTGGAAAGCCTGGCCGAAAACGCCGATGTTCCGGTATGGAACGGTCTGACGAACGAATACCATCCCACGCAGATCCTGGCAGATATGCTGACTGTCAGGGAGCATTTGGGGTCACTGAAAGGAAAGACCCTGGCCTATATGGGAGATGCCAGATACAATATGGGAAATTCACTGATGATTGGCTGTTCAAAGCTGGGTCTTCATTTCAGGGCAGTGGCTCCCGAAAAATATTTTCCGTCAAAGGAACTTGTGTCACAGTGTGAAAAATGGGCAGCCGAAAGCGGCGGCAGCATACTGCTGACAAGTGATGTGAATGAGGGAACAAAGGATGCGGATATAGTCTATACGGATGTCTGGGTCTCCATGGGAGAGCCTGATGAGGTCTGGGAGGAAAGGATACGCGATCTCACTCCATACCGCGTGACAATGGATGTGATGAACAATACAGCCAAAGGATCGATCTTTTTGCATTGTCTCCCGGCCTTCCATGATCTGGGAACCGTCATAGGAAAAGAGATAGAAAGGAAATACGGCATCAGAGAGATGGAGGTGACTGACGAGGTCTTCAAAAAATATGAGAACTCCGTATTTGACGAGGCCGAAAACAGGATGCACACCATCAAGGCCGTGATGGCAGCAACGCTCAGGGACTGGGATATATGAACACAGATCTTTTGGATCTTTTGAGAAAAAATGAGTTTGTCTCGGGACAGCAGATAGCCGGCGCTTTGGGGGTTTCCAGGAACGCAGTATGGAAGGCAGTGGAAAAGATCCGCAAAGAGGGCTATGATGTGGAGGCTGTCACCGGGATGGGCTACAGGCTTGTAAATAATGAAGAGGCTTTCGGTGAGATCTCGATACAGAGCTTTTTGAAAACAAAGTGGCTGGGAAGGGATCTCATTTTTTTTGAAGAAACCGGATCCACAAACGATGAGGTAAAAAAAAGAGCGGAAAAAGATGCAAAAGAAGGTCTGCTCATAGTAGCTGACAGACAGGTCAAAGGAAAGGGAAGACGCGGAAAGACCTGGGATACTTTTGGCGGAGAAAACATAGCCATGAGCTGCCTGCTGCGTCCGTCGTTTTCTCCGGATATCGCACCGATGCTTACCATAGTGATGGCGATATCAGCCATGCAGGGAATAGAAGAGGTCACAGGGATCGAAGCCGGGATCAAGTGGCCAAACGACATAGTGATAAACGGAAGGAAGTGCGTGGGAATCCTCACGGAAATGTCCGCGGAACCTGACTACATACACTATGTGGTGACCGGTACGGGAATAAATGTAAATACGGAAAGCTTTCCCGAAGAGATAAGGAACATAGCGACTTCCCTGTATCTTGAGACAGGCAGGAAATATTCCAGATCAAAGCTTACAGCTGCCATAATAAATGCGTTTGAAGCCGGATACGAGCTCTTTTCAAAGACGGGTGACCTGAAGGAGTTTTGTCAGCTGTACAACAGCCGCTGCGTCAACGCAGGAAAAAGAGTATCGGTGATGGACCCGAAGGGAAGCTTTGAGGCATATGCAAAAGGGATAAACGACAGGGGAGAGCTTCTGGTCAAAAAGGATGACGGAGAAGAAATAAATATTTATGCAGGTGAGGTCTCGGTCAGAGGGATATACGGATATACATAAAGGAAGATCGTAATGGATAATGAAGAGATAAACTATGATGACATGAACTACGTGGACAGGGTGGTGCTGTGCGGATCAAATTCGTATGACAAAAAGTACTATCTGAATCCGCAGTTTAATATGCTTCCCGATCAGGTGAAGGAGGATATAAAGATCATCTGTGTTCTTTTCACCGAAGAGGTGGGGGGACTTTTCAGGATGGAATTTAACGAAGAAGGAGATCTGGAGCTTGTCACGGAAGCCGCGGAGGAGGACATACTCTATGACGAGATCGGAGCAGGGCTTCTGGTAAAGGAGATACAGAAAAACAGGAAGGAGCTCTTTGAGGAACTGAACCTTTTCTACAGGGTGATATTTTTTGGAGAGGAAATGCCGGATTGAAGATAGGAAATGTGACACTCAAAAACGGATACATACTAGCGCCGATGGCAGGAGTCAGTGACCTGCCATTTCGTTTGCTCTGCTCCCGTTTCGGTGCGGGACTGGTCTGTATGGAGATGATCAGTGCCAAGGCGGTGATGTATGATAATAAAAAAACCTATGATCTGATGAAGATATCGGAGGATGAACATCCCGTGTCGCTGCAGCTTTTCGGGTCGGATCCGGATATCATGGCAGAGGCTGCAAAAAAGATAGAGAAAGAGCCCTTTGACATCCTTGATATCAACATGGGTTGTCCCATGCCGAAGATAGTAAATAACGGTGAGGGAAGCGCATTGATGAAGGATCCGCTCCTTGCCGGAAGGATAGTTGAGAGTATGGCAAAGGCCGTCAAAAAACCGGTCACGGTAAAGATCAGGGCAGGCTATGATGATGAGCATATAAATGCCGTGGAGATGGCAAGGATCTGTGAAGATTCCGGTGCGGCTGCCATAACCGTGCACGGCAGGACCAGGGAGCAGTACTATGAGGGAAAGGCCGACCGGGATATAATCAGACAGGTAAAACAGGCCGTGAAGATACCGGTGATCGGAAACGGGGATGTGAAGGATATTCAAAGCTGCAGTGAAATGTTTGAAGAGACCGGATGTGATGCGGTGGCCGTTGGAAGGGCGGCAAAGGGAAATCCATGGATATTCAGATCCCTTTGTTCCGGAAAGGAATACAGGCCTTCCGCGGACGAAGTGCGTGCCGTAATGAAGGAGCATTGCAGGATGCAGACAAAGATCAAGGGGGAATACATAGCAGTGAGGGAAATGAGGAAGCACATCTCCTGGTATACGGCGGGAATGCCGCATTCATCAAGACTTCGGGACCAGATAAACAGGGTGGAGACCATGGAGTCACTGCTTTCTCTTATCGACAGCCTTTAGGGGACCGCGCAGGGTACCGGCTTTCTTGACATATATGTGTTTATGCCCTATAATACCATAGTTTTTATTATACCTTTATAAGGGTTTGAGGATTGGAGATAAAAATGGGAGAAGAAGTGGTAACAAAGAAAAATGTGCTCACATATGAGGGATTGAGGAGGCTTGAAGAAGAGCTGGAGGATCTCAAGACCGTCAAGAGAAAGGAAGTGGCAAAAAAGATTGCCGAGGCCCGTGAGCAGGGTGACCTTTCCGAAAATGCCGAGTATGATGCGGCAAAGGCGGAGCAGCTTGAGTATGAGAACAGGATAGAGGAGATCGAGCAGATCCTCAAATACGCAGAGGTCGTGGTAGAGGACAATGTTGATCTTGGAAAGGTCGGCATCGGCTGCAAGGTCAAGATCATGGATCTGGAATACAACGACGAAATGGATTTCAAGATCGTGGGAAGCACGGAGGCAAACAGCCTTGGCGGAAAGATCTCAAATGAGTCACCTGTCGGAAAGGCTCTGCTGGGACACAAGATCGGAGACACCGTAAAGGTTGATACACAGTCAGGAAAACTCAAGTACAAGATACTCAATATAGAGAGGTCAAAATAATGCCCGAGCAGGATTTACTTGCGGTAAAAAGAGAAAAACTGAAAACCCTTGTGGATGCGGGGAGAGATCCCTTTCAGATCACAAAGTATGATGTGACCCATCATTCACAGGAGATAAAGGATAGCTTTGAACAGCTTGAAGACAAGACCGTGCGCGTTGCCGGCAGGATGATGTTCAAGCGCAAGATGGGCAAGGCATCATTTTGCAATGTTCAGGACAGGGACGGCAGGATACAGATCTATGTTGCGCGCGACAGCATAGGCGAGGAGCCCTACGAGGATTTCAAAAAGATCCTCGAGGTGGGAGATATTATAGGCGTGGAGGGAAAGGTTTTCCGTACACAGACCGGAGAGATCTCCATTCATGCAGAGGTCATAACCCTCCTTTCAAAGAGCCTGCAGAACCTGCCTGAAAAATTTCACGGACTGACAGATACCGATATCAGATACAGACAGAGATATGTTGATCTCATCATGAATGAAGAAGTGAAGGATACCTTCATCAAGAGATCAAGGATCATCTCGGCCATCAGAAAATATCTGGACGGACAGGGCTTCATGGAGGTGGAGACTCCCATGCTCGTATCCAATGCCGGAGGAGCGGCGGCAAGACCTTTCGAGACACATTTCAATGCGCTTGATGAGGATCTCAAGCTTCGTATATCCCTTGAACTCTATCTCAAGAGACTGATAGTCGGCGGACTTGAAAGAGTTTATGAGATAGGACGTGTCTTTCGTAATGAAGGACTTGATACAAGACATAATCCTGAGTTTACTCTCATGGAGCTGTATCAGGCATATACGGATTACAACGGCATGATGGATCTGACGGAAAACATGTTCCGTCACGTGGCGCAGGAGGTACTCGGTACCACTACCTTTAAGTATGGTGAAATAGAACTTGATTTCGGAAAGCCTTTTGAGCGTATCACCATGATCGATGCCGTGAAAAAATATGCAGGCGTAGACTTTGATGAAGTACCGGATACGGATGCTGCAAAAAAGCTTGCGGATGAACGGAACATCCACTACGAGCCTTATCACAAAAAGGGAGATATCATCAATCTCTTCTTTGAGGAATATGTGGAGGAGCATCTGGTACAGCCCACATTTGTCATGGATCATCCTGTGGAGATATCACCGCTCACAAAGAGAAAACCCGACAGACCGGATCTGGTGGAAAGGTTCGAGCTCTTCATCAATACCTGGGAGATGTGCAATGCCTATTCGGAGCTGAACGATCCCATCGATCAGAGGGAGCGTTTTGCCGCGCAGGACGCTGCAGCGGCAGCGGGCGACGAGGAGGCCAACCACACGGATGAAGACTTCCTGAATGCTCTTGAGATCGGAATGCCGCCTACAGGCGGAATCGGATATGGAATAGACCGCCTGACCATGCTTCTGACGAACAGCCCTGCCATCAGGGATGTGCTGCTTTTCCCGACGCTGAAATCTTTATCTTAAAGAAACTCAGTAACCATGCGGCTTTGAGGGATTTGAAGTGGTCTTTACTACCCCATTTCTACCCCACTTTTTCCAAGAATAGTGCAT
>CAMVDF010000131.1 GCA_947166195.1 uncultured Lachnospiraceae bacterium | reverse complement strand
TTTTTTGAAATATGTGTCAAAGACGAAAAATAAAAAAGAAGTAAGATGGAATAGATACAGGGCTACATTGGTGGTAAGGGAAACAGAAAGAGGTGGATGAGTTTTGAGAAGGGCTCTTCCGGGAAGAAAAAAATTGGAAGGATTGATGCAGGAAGCAGATGAAGCTTTTGATATACGGAGCCCAGGGCTATGCCCTTGGCGCTTATGAAGCTGTCAAAACTTTGTATCCTGAATACGAGATCCCCTTCTTTATGGTTTCTTCGGTGGAAGGAAATGCACCGGTTCTCGGAGGAATCCCGGTGAGGGATTTTTCATCAGTCCTTGGGGAGATTCCCCCTGAGGAAAGGAAGGGGATAAAGGTTCTGATCGCAACTCCGGAAAATGTCCAGGATGAGATAGAAGAACTTCTTGTCTCCAACGGCTTTCAGGATAATAAAAGACTGGATTCGACCCTGTGGACAGATCTGATGGAAGGATTTCATGAAGGAAACGGAGTGTTTCGGTCATTAAGACTGCTGCCGGCCGGAGACGATCTGCCTGAGGTCTGCGTGTATATGGCCGGATCTCATAAGGACAGACCATTGAAAAACAGCATTGTGCTTCCGGAATATGTGCGTACCCTGCAGGTTGGAAGTGCACTCTGTGATGAAAGAATGGCAGAGCTTTCCGATGATACCGGGGAAAATATCTCGAAAAAAAACGGCAATTACAGTGAACTGACAGGGCTTTACTGGATATGGAAAAACAGGCTCTGCTCCCGGGAAATGTGTGAGGGAGAGGGGCCTTTTTATTTCGGACTTTGGCAGTACAGGAGGGTGTTTGAGCTTTCGCCGGATGATCTTTCAAGGCTGGCCGCAAACGATGTTGATGTGGTGCTGCCCTATCCCATGCCGTATGAACCGGATATAAATGCACATCATGAAAGGTATTTAAAAAGCGCCGACTGGGAGGCGCTTCTTTTGGCGCTTGAAAAACTGCAGCCGGAATATGCGGAGGTGTTCGGGGAAGTCCTGGGACAGCAGTATCTGTACAACTACAATGTGATCCTGGCAAAAAAGCAGGTGCTCAAAGACTATTGTGAATGGCTGTTTCCCATCCTTGAAATAACGGAGGAGCTGTCTTTTCCAAAGGGTTCTGAAAGATCTGACAGGTATATCGGATATATGGGGGAGACCCTTGAAACGCTGTATTTTATGAAAAACATGGACAGGCTGAAGATCGCCCATACAGGGTGCAGACTGCTTGTATAACAGAGGAGTTTTTATTATGGAAAATTTTGAACTTCTGGCATCGATGATGTGTGCCGACTACGGGAATCTGGCAAAGGAAGTGAGAGAATTGGATGAAGGCGGGATCGATTCGTTTCATATCGACATCATGGACGGAAGGTATGTGTCGAATTTTGCCATGTCGCTTAATGATCTCAGGTTCATCAGGTCGGCCACGGATAAGCCTCTGGATGTGCACCTGATGGTGGAACATCCCATCAATACCATCGATCTGTTCATAAACAGTCTGAGGAAGGGGGATACGATCTACATTCATCCGGAGGCAGAGTATCATCCCTCCACGACCCTGCAAAAGATAATTAATGCGGGCATCACTCCGGGGATTGCGATAAATCCCGGAACAAGCGTGGAAAACGTGAGGATGATGCTGCGTATCGTCAAAAAGGTGCTGGTAATGTCGGTGAATCCCGGGAATGCGGGACAGATGTTCCTGCCCTACATCAGGGAGAAGTATACTGAGCTTCTGAAGCTGAATGATGAGATGGATTTTGATATCTACTGGGACGGGGCCTGCGGTGCGGACAAGATCACGGAGTATGCGCCCCTGGGAGTGAAGGGTTTTGTTCTGGGAACAACCCTGCTCTTTGGCAAAAACAGACCCTACAGTGAAACACTTTCGGATATCAGGCAGATGAAGTTTTAGGATTGTGGGACAGAGAAACGTCCCCTGTCCCACATGAAAGGCGGGAAAATGAACTACGCAGTTTTATTATCGGGAGGAAACGGAAGCCGGGCGGAAAGCGCCATACCGAAGCAGTATGTGAAGGCGGGCAGGCATATGATGATAATACATGCGCTCAGGACTCTGGTTTCCTCGGTTTATATCGACAGGGTGATCATAGCTGCATCGCCGGAGTGGGAAAGGGACATCCTTGAGGATGCGGGAAGTGCAGGAGTGGAGCTTTCCGTGATCGCAGGCTTTGTCTCTCCGGGAAAAAACCGCCAGCTTTCCATCAGAAATTCACTTGAAGAAATAGAGCCGTTGTCGGAACCGGGTGGCGAAGACACGGTATTTATCCATGATGCCGCAAGGCCTTTTTTGAGCGGGAGGCAGATCAGGGAATGCTTTGAGGCGCTGCCGGGACATGACGGGGTCATGCCGGTGCTTCCCATGAAGGATACGGTTTATCAAAGCTGCGACGGAAAAAGGATAGGAGGGTTGATGGACAGGTCATCTCTCTTTCGTGGACAGGCGCCGGAGCTTTTTTTGTTTGAAAAATATCTTTCGGCGGTCAGAGCCCTGTCCGATGAAGAGCTTTTGGAGATAAACGGGTCCACGGAACCTGCGGTCATGGCGGGGATGAATATCGCCATGATCCCGGGGGATGAGAGAAATTTCAAGGTAACGACAAAGGAAGATCTGAAGAGATACATGACGATAATAAATGCGGAGGAAACGGGATCCGTATGAAGGCGTGGGTCTTGCATGATATCGGCGATATCAGATATGAGGATGTGGATGTTCCTGCAGCTGCTCCCGGTGAGGTCAGGATAAGGGTGGCGGCAGCGGGGATCTGCGGCTCTGATGTCCCGAGGATATGTGAGACCGGGGCGCACAGGATGCCGCTGATCCCGGGACATGAATTTGCAGGTACCGTCGAGGAAACGGGAAAGGGAGTATCTGAGTTCTGGCTTGGAAAGCGTGTTGCGGTATTTCCGAAGATCGCCTGCAATAAGTGCAGGATGTGCAGGGAAGGGCATTCGGAGCTTTGTTCTGATTATGATTACACAGGTTCCAGGAGGGATGGGGCTTTTGCGGAATATGTCACGGTTCCTGCAAAAAACCTGCTGGAACTCCCTGAAATTGTACCCTTTGAGCAGGCAGCCATGCTTGAGCCCCTGGCAGTGGCTGCAAATGCGGTGCGGACCGGATGTGGGAAGTCTGACGGGAGTTTTTATGTACCAAAGAACGCTGCGGTATGCGGGGCCGGTCCCATAGGACTGGCAGTTGTGATGATGTTAAAGCATCTGGGATGTGAAGGTGTATTTCTCATAGCTAATAAAGACGCGCAAAGGAAAAGGGCAGGGCTTTTCGGCGTTGCGGAAAACTCTTTTTGCGACAGCAGATACAATGATCCGGCAAAGTGGCTTTCTGATGTGACGGACGGCGGTGCGGAAGTCTATTTTGAATGTGTCGGAAATAATGAAAGTATTTATTATGGAATAGAGAGTCTGGCTCCCGCAGGAAGGCTGGTACTTGTCGGAAATCCCGCATCGGATATGAGTTTTTCAAGGGATACTTACTGGAAGATACTGAGGAAATGCCTGACGATTTCCGGGATATGGAATTCCTCTTTTGCTCAGGTGGATCCGGGGGAAGACGGATGCAGGGATGACTGGCATTTTGTGCTGGATCTGATCGCTGAGGGCGGGATCAGCCCGGAAAAACTCATCTCGCACAGATTTCTTCTGGAGGATTCTGATGAGGCACTGAAGGTTATGAGGGACAGAAAAAGTGACCGGTGTAAGGTGATGATACTTACAGATAGTTAAGCACCGAGTCGTTTGCATGGTTGGACTGGGCAAGCATTGCCTGTCCGGCAAACAGGAGGATCCTTCCCACAGACGTCCTCACCATTTCTTTTGCCATATCTGTATCGCGGATCCGTGATTCGGCTCCGGTTGTGTTCTCGATGACATTTTCCAGATTTGCAATTGTGTGTTCCATGCGGTTCTGCACGGCACCATAATAACTTCTGACTCCGCTGACGAGATTTATCGCGCGGGTAAAGAGGCGTATGCCGTCTTCGGCGCCCTCCATTGTGAGGTTTCCGTCCGTCTGTCCGCTGCTTCCGGTACCGGATCCTACTGAAGCTATTCCCAGATCCTTTGAACTCATGCGGAAGAATTTCAAGGAGATCCTGTTTGACAGATCGCTGTCGGCACCTGCCTGTATGGTCGTACTTATTCCCCCGAGCTTTTCTGGTACATAGTCAACATATACCGGGGCTGTGGCCTTGCTGTTTTTCAGTATATCCGTGGCCTTTGATGCAAGAGAGGGCGCGATGACCGAGCCTGCTCCGTCCTGTGATGCCGTGAGAAGCTTTCTGACGAAATCGACACCATCGGCAGTGCCGTTGTTTATATTATCTATCACATCCTGAAACGTTTTTGAGGATCCGGCGGCGGAAAGTACCTCGTTTGCAACGGCTGCGAGGGACTTGCCGGGCTCGTTTATCAGCTTCCCGAATATGGTGTTCATGCCGGAAGCGATGTTTGAACCGGTGACATCAGAGCTTCCCGAGGCAAGCTGTCCCAGATATGCCGCAGCCAGATATCCGTGTCCGTACTCCCTGCCTTCAACGGTATACTGCTTCAGCAGACTTGAGAGCTGGCCGTCCGACGCTCCGTTTTTTACTGCATTTACCAGATAATCATTCCATCCTGTGGTGAGGCCGCCGCCCGTCAGTTGGGCGGTCCCTTCGACAAACCAGTGCGGGTAGTCCTCGGCACCGCCCTGTCTGTACATCCTTGCGGGGGTTGCCAGATCCATGACCGCATGCATCATCTCATGGGCTATGGTAGATTCGAGCAGGCCCATCCTGTCTGTATTATTCTTTACATCATCCTCAGAAAAATCGGCGCTGTCCACCTTCATGGACAGTCCGGCCAGCACCTGGTTTCCCGTGTAAAACGAGCCCTCCACATAGGCAAGTTTGCCGTTCGGACCGTCGATATAGGATATGCTCATGGCCATTTTGAGTTTGTCGGCATCATCACCGGTGTAGCCTGATGTGACGGCATTTTTCAATGAAGAAAAGCTGCTGAAAATCTGATTGACGGCGTTGGGAACAAACTCTGTGGCGATCTTGTCTGCAAGCAGGCTTCCGACCGCGGCTGATCCGGGACTCCCGACACCGGGGGTGTCGTTGTTGTGGGAGATCCTCGAAACGCCTATATTATTGAGATCAAGGGTATAGCTTTTTGTGATCACAGCGTTTGCCATCAAAGGACTTGCGCCTGATTCCGGGAAAAGGTTCAGCTCATTGAACCTTGTGGTATAGGCGATCCCGTCGATGGCGCTTTTGAGCTGTTTTATCTCCTTGTTGATGTCCTCGCGGTCACTGTCGGAAAGCGTCCCGTTGGCAGCCTTGATCATCAGCTCGTTTCCGCGCTGGAGCATGGCGTGAACCTCCTCGAGAGCTCCGTCGGCTGTCTGGACCATGGAGATCCCGTCCTGCACATTGTCCCTGGCCTGGGTCAGGCCGCGGATCTGGCGGCGCATCTTTTCGGAAATAGACAGACCTGAGGCGTCATCTGCAGCCCGGTTGATCCTGTAGCCAGAAGACAGCTTTTCCATGGACTTTGCCTGCATGAGGTTATTTATTCCATATACCCTTTGCGAATTCATCGCAGTGAGGTTGTGTGCAACTACATTCATCTTATTTCTCCAATATTTTGCATAGAAACTGGTTTTCCTGCACTATATATCGATTTTTGAGCAGGATGCTGAACCCCAAATGTCTATTCGGTAGTTTTGTGGGTCTAAGTGGAAAGTGTGACAGGGGGACAGTCCCCCTGTCACATTTCCCCTGTCACATTTTTTGTGACACCGGGACAGTCCCCCTGTCACATCTCATGATGGAAAGTCCGGCGGAAAAACTGTACAATAGATGGAAAAGGAGGAATGCTCATGGGTGATACTGAAAAGAGTCTGCTCACCTTTCCCGCGGACAGCGTGATAATAAGTGAAAATGAGATAAATCCGGATATGTTCAAGATCCTGAAGGGAAACGTCGAACTGTATTCGGGATATGGTACGGAAAACGAGGTGCTTTTGGGACTTCTGGGAAGGAACGCCTGCTTCGGAGAATTCGGTCTGCTGCTTCAAAAGCCGTCGCCTTACACCGTGATAGCCTATTCGGATGTGATCCTTTACAGAGTCGTCGAGGAAAAAATGGGTGACTTTATCAGGGAGAACCACACGGCTGTCCTGCAGATGATGAAGAGCATGGCCAACACCATGATGGTCATGCAGGGCCACATAAACCAGCTGAATGAAGAGCTGAACGAGAGAAACAGGGTCAATAAGCAGATTGTCGGAAGAAACAAAGAGATGCTGAAAAGATACATCTATAACAGGTAAGCAAAATTGTG
>CAMVDF010000130.1 GCA_947166195.1 uncultured Lachnospiraceae bacterium | reverse complement strand
TTGAAAAAAGCAAAACCGACGAAACCATGAAGCTCATCCTCAGGGCGCAGTATCCGTCAAAGCCCGATCCTCTCTATGCACTGAGGTTCATCGGAAGGAAACAGAAGCCTGCGACCTACGGGCTTTCCGGCCTGACGAAATTCCTGTCGCTTGAGGAGGAGGGACTTGCGGAAAAGATCCGTATCCACGACAGCCTTGGCAGATGCCTCCTCATCACAAAAAGATATATCCTGAAACCGGATTCGGTCACAAGACATGCTCTTTTCACGGAGTGGAGCAGGACACTTTCCTGGATGGATACAGAGGATAAAGATGTGGATGTCATCCCGGGCAGGAGAACTGAAGGGGACCTCAAAGACACATTCATACGCCGGGGCGCCGAACTTGGCATAGATGTAAGCTTCACCGGAGTACTGCCTGAAGACAGGGACAGGCTTGAAATAGTGGATACTGCCGTGACCGTGCATATCACAAACATACTGAAGCACACGGACGACAACGAAGCCTTCATAGAGGGCCGCTTCATCGATGACCGTTACGAGCTGGTACTCTCAGGCACGAAAAGAGAGGTTACACCCTCAGCCGAGACCGGAGGCCTCAAAAACCTGCGGAGCCTCGTGGAATCCGCCGGCGGCACCATGACCGTCAACTGGAGCCCCCGCTTTTCCATACAGATTATGATATAAAGTGGGACAGGGGACGTATCTCTGTCCCACATAGCGTCCCCTGTCCCACAATTATTTAGAAGTATCTCTCAAGCAATCCCTTGAAGGCTTTGCCGTGTCTTGCCTCATCGCGTGCCATCTCATGAACCGTATCATGGATCGCATCAAGATTGAGTTCCTTTGCACGCTTTGCCAGATCCGTCTTTCCGGCCGTTGCGCCGTTTTCGGCATCAACTCTCATTTCAAGATTCTTCTTTGTTGAGTCGGTCAGCACTTCTCCGAGAAGCTCTGCAAACTTGGCTGCATGCTCGGCCTCCTCAAGCGCTGCCCTGTGATAATAATCACCGATCTCGGGATATCCTTCCCTGAAGGCCTGGCGGCTCATTGCCAGATACATGCCCACCTCTGAGCACTCTCCGTTGAAGTTGTTGCGAAGATCTGCGATTATATCCTCGGGAGCACCCTTTGCAACACCTACAACATGCTCTGCAGCCCACTCCATATCACCTGACTGTGCCGTGAATTTCTCCTTCGGAGCACCGCACTGGGGGCACTTTTCAGGGGGTTCGTCGCCTTCGTGTACATATCCGCATATCTGACATACATATTTCATACAAAACACCTTCCTTTCCTTCTCCGTTATTTGTTGTATTCCGCGAAAAACCTGCGGTTCCTATTATTTTCCGATAAATACAAAGGCAAGTCAACTCTTTTTTGATGTTGTGATATACTAATAGTTATGAAGATCGAGAACAAGCTGAAGATCGCTTTTATTATCATAATAGTAGTCGCTGCCATAGTGATGTCGGGCATGTTCTATACCGTTGTATGGGTTGAGATCAATGCACTTGAAGCGGAATACGGCATTTCTTTGCAAAACGAATCCTTGCTGAATGTCGCAAAGGTGATCATTCCCCTGCTTCAGGAAGACGGAACGGTATCACCCGTGATCCAGGATCTGTCGTATTTCAAGCCGTTTTTCAGGATCATTATCATCAGGATGGTTGTATCCGCCATACTGATACTCTCCGGAGTGGGACTTTTGAGCGAAGGCTGGGTCAAAAATGCGATCTTAAAGCCCGTAAAGGAACTGACCGATGCAACAAACGGAATCAGGGAGGGAAACCTTGATGTGGAGGTCAGCATCCCCGAGCAGAGCGGACAGGAGATAGTGACCCTCGTTGAAAATTTCAACGACATGAGGAGGATCCTGAAGGAGTCCCAGACAAGGATAGTTGAGGATGAGGAGGCAAACCGGGAGATGATCAGCAACATCTCGCACGACCTCAAAACACCCGTCACATCCATAAAGGGCTACGCCGAAGGGATCATGGACGGCGTGGCGGACACTCCGGAAAAGCTGGACAGGTATGTGAGAACGATCTACAGCAAGGCTAACGATCTGGACAGGCTCATAAACGAGCTGACCTTTTATTCCGGGATAAATGACATCAGGATCTCTGATTATTTTGACGACTGGGTGAACGAGATAGCGGTGGATATGGAATCAAAAAACATTGAGCTGAAATATGAGAACAGGATCAACAGTGCTGTCTGCATATCGGCAGATCCGGTGCAGCTCAAAAAGGTTGTGAACAATATCGTGGGAAATTCCGTGAAATACATGGACAAGGATCCCGGAAAGCTCAATATCAGACTGTACGAGGACAAGGACTATGTCATGGTGGATATAGCTGATAACGGAAAGGGGATAGAGGCAAAGGATCTGCCCTATATATTTGAAAGGTTTTACCGGACCGATGCGTCCCGGAACTCGGAAAAGGGCGGTTCCGGCATAGGTCTTTCCATTGTCAAGAGGATAGTTGAGGATCATGGAGGGTCCATAAGCGCCGAAAGTGAACCCGGTCTTGGTACTGTGATGCATATCCAGTTCAGGATCACAACAGATGGTAAGGAGGAACAGATATGAGTAACATCCTGATAATAGAGGATGAGGAAGCCATTGCTGAACTGGAAAAGGATTATCTGGAGCTGTCGGCTTTTAATGTGACAGTGGAAAACACCGGAAGCCGGGGCCTTCAAAGAGCCCTGAAGGAGGACTACGACCTGGTGATCCTCGATCTGATGCTCCCGGATATGGGAGGCTTTGAGGTCTGCGAAAAGATCAGAAATGTGAAGAATACTCCCGTGATCATAGTTTCCGCAAAAAAGGATGATATCGACAAGATCCGCGGCCTGGGCCTGGGAGCGGATGACTACATGACAAAGCCCTTTTCTCCCAGCGAACTTGTGGCAAGGGTCAAGGCTCATCTGTCCAGATATGAGAGACTGACTGCAGGCAGGACCGAAAGAAACGAGATCATAGAGATCAGGGGTCTGAAGATAGACAAAACAGCCAGACGGGTATGGGTTGCCGGCGAGGAAAAGATGTTTACCACAAAGGAATTTGATCTTTTGACCTTTCTTGCGCAAAATCCCAACCATGTCTACTCAAAGGAGGAGCTTTTCAGGCATATCTGGGAGATGGAATCCGTGGGGGATATAGCGACGGTCACCGTCCACATCAAAAAGATCAGGGAAAAGATCGAGGAGGACACCTCGAATCCCAAGTATATAGAGACGATCTGGGGTGTGGGATATCGCTTCAGGATTTAGACGGAGGAGCAGGGGGACGGTTCTCGATTCAGGGGGACGGTTCTCTGTTTTGGTTTCTCACGAAACAGAGAACCGTCCCCCTGAATCGTCTCGGTTTGACTAAACCGCGGAATAGGTTTTATACTATATTTTGTGTTGTTTTACAGTAAGGTAACAATATTTGGGAGTTTGATTAATGGCAGATGAAAAGAGATTTGCGGTTCTCATAGATATAGAGAACATTTCTTCAAAATATACCGAGCTCATACTCAACGAGGCGAGCAACTACGGAAATATCACCATCAAAAGAGCCTACGGGGACTGGACCAGGCAGAATTCCTCGACCTGGAAAGAAAAACTGCTCGACAATTCCATCATTCCGATACAGCAGTTCAACAATACGGTGGGAAAGAATTCGTCCGATTCGGCGCTGATCATCGATGCGATGACCATATTGTACAAGGGAAATGTGGACGGTTTCTGTCTGGTTTCAAGCGACAGCGATTTCACCAGGCTTGCCGCAACACTCAAGGAAGAGGGCAAGATGGTCGTGGGCATGGGTGAATCCAAAACTCCCAACGCCCTGAGAAAGGCCTGCGACAATTTCAAGATGCTGGATCTTTTGTACAAGGAAGCCGATGCCGAGACAAAGACCGGAAAGAAGGGCGCAGCAAAGGCTGATGAAAAGACAAAGACAGGAACGGCAAAGAAGCCTTCAAAGACCAGGCTTTCCACCATCGAAAAGGCCATCAGGCAGATAATAGAAGCAAAGGGCGAGGAGGATACCATCAATATCGGCGAGCTGGGACAGCACCTGACGAGAAGGTATCCTGATTTTGATACGAGAAATTACGGCTCCTCCAAGCTGTCAAAATTCCTGGAGCAGTTTGATTCCCTCAAGCTTGAAAAGGAGGGCTCCACTGTGCATGTCGGTCTGAAAAATGTTTGAGGACTGTATCCTCTATGAGGACGGATCGATCATGGTAATAAACAAACCGCCGTATTTTCCGGTGCAGAGTGCAAAGGCAACCCGTCCCGACTGCGTGACGGCCCTGAAAACTCTTTTGAAGGAAAGAGACGGGTTTGAAGGTGAGCCCTATATAGGACTGATCCACAGACTTGATGAGCCGGTCGAAGGGATAATGGTTTTTGCAAAAACAAAGGAAGCAGCGGGGATCCTTTCAAGGGAGCTGGCAGACGGCGGTTTTTTAAAGAGATATACGGCAGCGGTGCTGCCAAAAAAAGACGGACTTCCGCTTTCCGGTGTCCTTTCGGACTACATCCTGACCGACAAAAGAACGAATACTTCAAGGATAGCAGGGGCCGGGACAAAGGGCGCAAAGGAAAGCCGTCTTGAATACGAAACAATAGGAGAGATCACCGGAAAGGACGGAGAACGACTCCGTCTGCTCTCGGTTTTATTATACACAGGCAGACATCATCAGATCAGGGTGCAGCTGTCACATGCAGGGATGCCCATAGCCGGAGACAGGAAATACGGGAATGTGCTCCCGTCACTTCCTCTCTGCCTTGCTTCGACAGGTCTTTCATTTTTGCATCCCGATACAAAAAAGAAGATGAGCTACGGCATCAGGCCGGAGTTTCTGGAAAAGATCAGCTGAGGAAAAGAACGGCAGAACAGGAGACGGATATGGATATGTACAACTGGGTTGAGGGGCTTTCCGAAAAGGAAATGAAGCGTATATATATGCTGACCATGACCCCTACCCTTCATACCAGAGGTATTTTCAGCGATGTGACATCAGACTATGTATCACCCCTGGAGCCGGAGCCCTACAGCCATCTGACCATCAGGTTCAGGGCGGAAAAAAATAACCTGACCCACGTTTTTCTGGTATACAAGGAAGACAGGATATTGATGGATCTTGCCGAAAGTGAGGGGCTGTTTGATTATTATGAAGCAAAGATCACTATAGATAATGCTCCCGTCAGGTATCACTTTTATTTTGAAAGCGGAAGGACAAGAGCCTTTTATGACAGAAGGGGCGTGGTAAAGGATGAGCAGGAGTACTTTGAATTCTGCATCTATCCGGGTTTTTCTGTACCCTCCTGGAGCAGGAGCGCGGTCATATACCAGATATATACGGACAGGTTCTGCAACGGTGATCCGTCAAATGATGTTCTCGACAGGGAGTATTATTATATAAACGGCTACAGTGAGCATGCCGAAAACTGGGAGGATCTGCCCCACGAGATGGATGTCCGCAGGTTTTACGGCGGAGACCTCAAGGGTGTCATGGACAAGCTCCCATACCTCAAGAGTCTGGGTATAGATGCCATATATTTCAATCCTCTTTTTGTATCACCCAGCAATCACAGATATGACATACAGGACTATGACCATATAGATCCGCATATTGGAAGGATAGTGGAGGACGGCGGAGCGCTGCTGCCTGAAGGGGTGACGGATAACCGCGAGGCTGAAAGGTACAAGAGGAGAGTCACATCCCTGGCAAATCTGGAGGCAAGCAATGCACTCTTTGCCGAGCTGACGGCAAAATGCCACGAGCTTGGGATCAGGGTGATCATAGACGGGGTGTTCAACCACTGCGGATCCTTCAACAAATGGCTCGACAGGGAGAGGATATATCAGGGTGCCGAGGGCTTTGCGCCCGGGGCCCATATCCCACCGAACAGTCCCTATCACGATTTCTTCCGTTTTCATGGCGGGAGCTTCCCGTACAACGGAACCTACGATGGCTGGTGGGGTCACGATACCCTTCCAAAACTGAACTATGAAGGGTCAAAGGCCCTTGAGGATTATATCTTGAGGATAGCCGCAAAATGGGTATCGCCGCCCTATAACTGTGACGGCTGGAGACTTGATGTGGCCGCCGATCTGGGGCATTCTCCCGAGTACAATCATCTGTTCTGGCAAAAATTCAGAAAAGCCGTGAAGATGGCAAACAAGGACGCAGTGATCATAGCCGAGCATTACGGGGATGCATCCGCGTGGCTTCGGGGAAATGAGTGGGACAGCGTGATGAACTACGATGCCTTCATGGAGCCCGTAACCTGGTTTTTGACGGGTATGCAGAAGCACAGCGATGATTTCAGGGAGGATCTGCTGGGAAATGCGGATGCATTTTTCTCCTCCATGTTCAACAATAACCTCCGGTTCACGGAACCGTCAGCCATCACGGCCATGAATGAGCTTTCAAACCACGATCATTCGAGGTTT
>CAMVDF010000129.1 GCA_947166195.1 uncultured Lachnospiraceae bacterium | reverse complement strand
GTGGTCATCATAATACTGGCCTTCATAGTCCCGGCCTTTTATCCCTATGAATACGAGCAGCAGATGAAGGGCTCCGAAAGACTGGGGATAATGGAGTATTCCGCAAAAGAGATCGAAAGGATGAATGCGGGAGAAAGCGTATTTCCACACTTTCTGGGAACAGATCAGAACGGCAGGGATTACACCATCAGAGTACTGGTCGGAGCCAGAGTGTCCATGACGGTAGGTATCATCGCATCACTGCTGATACTGATAATAGGATCGATTTACGGCGCCGTCGCAGGGTATTTCGGCGGAAAGGTGGATATGATAATGATGAGGATAGTGGATGTGCTGTACACGATCCCGGATGTTCTTATTATCATACTGCTTGCGCAGGTGCTCAAATTCCCGCTGCAGAATCTGTCAAAGGTTCCGGGCTTTGGCTGGATCACGGCCCTGGGGCCCAACATGGTATCCATGTTCCTGGTGTTTGCCCTGCTCTACTGGGTAGGTATGGCAAGGATCGTCAGAGGCCAGATCATGGTGCTGAAGCAGAATGAATATGTCACCGCAGCGAGGGCCCTGGGTGCTTCAAACGGCAGGATCATCAAGAGACACCTCATCACGAACTGCATAGGAACCCTCATCGTGACGACCACACTCCAGATACCCTCATCGATATTTACGGAATCATTCCTAAGCTTCCTGGGACTGGGTGTACAGGCTCCCATGCCTTCGCTGGGGTCTCTTGCATCAAATGCGCTGAACGGACTGCAGACCTATCCGGAAAAGCTTTTTGCTCCGGCATTTATGATATTTATCATCATTTTGAGCTTCAACCTTCTGGGCGACGGTCTGAGGGATGCATTCGATCCGAAGATGAAGAAATAGGTGACGATGAGTCGCCTCCCGACACCGGGCAAAATTTTATTTCGGTATCTTTTATTGAAAATAAAATTTGCGAGGTGTGAGAGAAAGAATATATGGTCAGGTAAATAATATGAGCGAATTTCTGGTAGATATAAAACATGAAAAATTATCATTCTTCACCCCCGCAGGAGAGGTGAAGGCCTTGAACGATGTCTCCATACAGATGCGTGAGGGAGAAGTCCTCGGCATCGTCGGCGAGTCCGGTTCGGGAAAGTCGGTGACGGCATATTCTCTCATGGGACTGACTGCCGACAACGGAAAGGTAGTTGGAGGCGAGGTGAACTTCAACGGACACCGCATGGATCAGATGAGTGAAAAGGAGATCCGGAACATCCGCGGCAAGGAGATCAGTATCATCTTTCAGGATCCCATGACCTCCCTCAATCCCGTCTATACCATCGGAAACCAGATAGAGGAGGCAGTCCGTGTCCACGGCGACAAGACAAAGGCCGAGGCAAGGCAGAGAGCAAAGGAACTTCTGACTCTGGTCGGCATCAATGAGCCGGATAAGCGTCTGAAGCAGTATCCCCACGAGCTTTCCGGAGGCATGAGACAGAGGGTCATGATAGCCATTGCCCTTGCCTGCGAGCCAAAGCTGCTCATAGCCGATGAGCCCACGACGGCGCTTGATGTTACCATCCAGGCACAGATCCTTGATCTGATGAACGAACTCAAAAAGAAGCTCAAAATGGGCATCATCCTCATCACCCACGACCTTGGAGTCGTTGCATCCATGTGTGACAACATCGCCGTGATGTATGCAGGTGAGATAGTGGAATACGGGCCCACGGACGATATCTTTTACAATCCGCAGCACGAATACACCAAGGGTCTTTTGAAATCCATCCCGAAATTCCAGGAAAAGGAGTATTCGAAGCTGGTACCCATCGAGGGACAGCCGGTGGATCTTTTGAATCCTCCGAAGGGATGTCCGTTTGCACCCAGATGTGATTCATGCATGAAGATATGTCTGGAGAGAAAGCCGGAAAAGAGCGAATTTGACAACATCGGAGGCTATACCCTCATCGGTATGAGCGGGAAACACTATGCCAGATGCTTCCTTGAGGCAAAGAGACAATTTGAGATGAAAAACGGGGAGGGAGCCTGATGAGTGACATACTTCTCGATATAAAAAACCTAAAACAGTACTTTCCCGTGGCCGGTACAAAAAAGGTTGTGAAAGCCGTTGATGACGTAAGCTTTTTCATTAAAAAAGGGGAGACCTTCGGACTCGTTGGAGAGTCAGGCTGCGGCAAGACCACCACCGGCCGTTCCATCCTGCGTCTTATCGAGCCCACGGAAGGACGTATAGAATACGACGGAAAGGTCATCTTTGACAGCGAAAAAAAGATCAAAGCGGAGATGATGCCCTACAGGAGAAAGATGCAGATAGTCTTTCAGGACCCTTACGCATCACTCGATCCAAGGATGACTGTTGCCGATATCATAGGCGAAGCTCTGGATATACACAAGCTGTGTGCCACGAAAGAGGAGCGCTACAACAGGATCATAGAACTGCTTGCAAAAGTCGGGTTAAACTCCGAACATGCAAATCGCTATCCCCACGAGTTTTCGGGAGGACAGAGGCAGAGAGTCGGCATAGCAAGGGCGCTTGCCGTCAATCCCGAATTTATCGTCTGCGACGAGCCTGTGTCAGCTCTGGATGTATCCATCCAGGCACAGGTAGTAAATATGTTTGAGGATCTGCAAAAGGAGCTGGGACTCACCTATCTTTTCATAGCCCATGATCTTTCGGTGGTAAATCATATTTCCGACAGGATAGGTGTCATGTACCTCGGGCACATGGTGGAACTTGCGCAGGGAGAGGAACTCATCTTTCATCCGGTTCATCCATATACGAAGTCACTGATCTCCGCGGTTCCCGTGGCCGATCCAAAGACGGCCAGGAGTTCAAAGAGGATCATACTTCAGGGAGATGTGCCTTCACCCGTGGATCCGCCCAGCGGCTGTCCCTTCAGGACACGCTGTCCCTATGCGGATGAGATATGTACCGCACAGAAACCGGAGTTTGAAGAGATCTCACCGGGTCATTTCTGCGCCTGCCATCACAGGAATTAAAACCGCAGGAAAATGCGGATTTAATAAAATATTATTTTATGAAAAAAGGAGGACTATTATGAAAAAGACAATCGCTATCCTGATGTCGGCTGTCATGACTGCAGCGGTACTGCTGTCAGGCTGCGGAAAAGCCGCATCAACAGGAAACGCCCAGGTCGGCGGCGATGCAGCCGCAGCAAACGGTGAGGCTTCGGGAGGAAACACCCTTGAGGTACAGGTGGGGCCTTCGCCCGAGACCATTGATCCCGCACTCAACTCTGCAGTTGACGGCGCAAACATGATCATCCATGCGTTCGAGGGACTGCTCAAGTTTGACAAGGATACCAACATCATTCCCGGTGTTGCCGAAAGCTATGAGGTTTCAGACGACGGACTGACATGGACCTTCAAGCTCAGGGACGGACTGAAGTGGTCGGACGGATCCGATTTGACTGCAGAGGATTTCGTTTATTCATGGAAGAGGGTTGCAGATCCCAATACTGCCGCACCTTACGGCTATGACCTTTTGAACATGGTCGAGGGTTATGATGAGGCAGAGGCAGGAAATGTGGACGCTCTCGGAGTTTCAGCTCCCGATGCAAAGACCTTTGTTGTCAAGCTTTCAAGCCCCTGCGTATACTTTGACAAGATCTGTGCTTTTGCGGTTCTCGTTCCCGTTCAGAAGGCAACCGTGGAGGCAAACGGTGAAAGCTGGTCAACAAATCCGGAAACCTACATCACCGACGGTCCTTATTATATGACTGAGTATACCGACGGTTCCCAGATAGTATTCCAGAAAAACCCGAACTACTGGGATGCGGCAAACATCACCTTTGACACCATCGTATGGAATCTCATCGAGGATGCAAATGCTGCATATTCCGCATATCAGAACGGTGACCTTTCAATGATCAAGGATGTTCCCACAGAGGAGATCCCTTCACTGACAGGAAACAGCGAATTCTATGTTGAGCCCATCATGGGTACCTACTATGTAACCTTCAATACCCAGAGGGAGCCCTTCAATGATCCCAAGGTCAGGGAGGCACTGTCTCTTGCCATCGACAGAGAGTATGTTGCAGGCACCATCATGCAGGGCACCTATTCACCTGCAAAGAACTTCGTGGGCCCCGGTGTATCCGATGAGGCAGAGGGTTCTTCCTTTGAGGAAGTTACCACACAGAAATACGGCGATCACTTTGATACATCAAACTACGACAAGGATCTTGAAAAGGCAAAGCAGCTTCTGGCGGATGCAGGATATCCGAACGGAGAGGGCTTCCCCGAGTTTTCATACCTGACAAACGATTCCGGATATCACAAGGCTGTTGCAGAGTATCTGCAGAGCGCATGGGGAGATCTGGGACTGACCATGACCGTCAATATCCAGGAGTGGAAGACCGTTACGGCGGACAGGCGTGAAGGCAACTTTGATGTTGCAAGGAACGGCTGGGTATATGACTGGGATGATCCTTCAAACATGATCAACCTCATGGAGACCGGAAACGGAAACAACGACGGCAAGTATTCCAATCCCGAGTTTGACAAGGCTGTTGATGATGCCAGAAAGACCACCGACCTCAAGGAGCATTATGAAAAGCTTCACGAGGCTGAGCAGATCATGCTCAAAGATGCTGCCATGGCGCCCGTTGCTTATTACAATGATTTCTGGATGCAGAAAAGCAACCTCAAGGACACCTGGCACTCACCTTACGGCTACTGGTACTTCATGTACGGCAAGCTTGAATAATAAATGATATTGGCGGCAGTCCTGATTTACCGGGGCTGCCGCTGTTTTTAAAAAAATTTGGACCATAATACAAACAGCATCGTATAAACATAAGGGGTTTGAAAGTGAATAAAGAATTTGAGTTTTTGCTCGACAAGGTAAAAAGAGAAGATATGTATCTGCATGCCTCAAGGCTTATCGAGTTTGACATGCAGACAAAATGCCCGGAACTTGGCATGGATAATGAAGGACAGCTCATTGCCGAGATCGAAAAACAGGCCTTTAAGATCAGAAATGATGAGGAATTCATAAAAGCTGTCCTGTCTCTTCACGGAAGAAGAGGAGAGTTTGATGACGATCAAAGGGCGCTCATAGAAAGGCGCTACAGGATATATCTGACTGAAAAAAACATGACTGATGAGACATCTCACAGGCATTCACTCATAGAAAACCGGGCATACGCCGACTGGAACATAGCAAAGGAAAAAAAGAATTTCGGACTGTTTTCCGATTCGCTCAAAAAGGTCATTGAGATAAACAGGGAAAGGATAAAGCTTCGCGAAAAGGGCGAAGACGAGGAATTCAGCTGCGGCTATGATGTCCTCCTGGACCGCTACGAGCGGGGCATCACCGTGAAGGATCTCGATGCCGAGTTTGGCATCATGAAGGAACGCCTCATCACGCTCCTTGACAGGATCAGACACAGCAAAAAAAAGATCCGCACGGATTTTCTGACCATTCCCGTTTCCGAGGAGCAGCAGCTGGAGGTGTCCCGGTATCTGCTTGAGATCATGGGCCTTGACAGAAAAAGACTTGCCTTTTCAACCTCCGTCCATGCCTTTTCCGACAGGATAGCAAAGGATGATGTGAGGCTTACGACTTATTTCGTTCCCGCTTATTTCCTGTCAAACATAGACTCGGTCCTCCACGAGGGCGGACATTCACTCTTTGATCTTTTAACTCCCGCAAAAGACAGCGACTGGTACATTTATGATAATAAAACCCTGGGTATGCACGAGTCGGTTTCCCGTTTCTATGAAAATGTCATAGGTAAATCCCGGAAATTTATCGAACTTGTGTACCCGGAATTTCAAAGGATATTTCCGCAAGTATTTAAGGATGTATCCTGTGAGGATTTTTACGAGGCAGTAAATTTTGTGACACCCAGTCTCATCAGGGTGGATGCGGATGAAGTGACCTACCCCCTCCACATCCTCATCAGATACGAACTTGAAAAGGGAATATTTGAGGAGGGGTTTCAGGTGGAGGAACTTCCCGCAAGATGGAATGAAAAGTACAGGGAATACCTGGGAGTAACTCCGGCGGATGATGCCGAAGGAGTTTTGCAGGATGTCCACTGGTCATCGGATTTCGGTTATTTCCCGGCTTACAGCGTTGGAAATTTCTACAATGCCATGTATTTCAACAGGATGAAAAAGGAGATAGATGTGGACAGCCTCATAGGCTCAGGCTGTCTTGTGGGTATCAACAAATGGATGCAGGACAATGTCTTTCTCAACGCCGATATCCTGTCACCAAAGGAATGGATCAGGGATATCACCGGAAGGAAGCTGACCTGCGACGACTACATGACATATCTGGAAGAAAAGTATACGGAAGTTTATGAACTTTAAGACAGGGAAATAAAAAAATGGATACAGGATCGATCAAAAAAGAATTTGAAGAATACGCAAAGAGAATGTCGGATATCCGCATTCTTTCATCGCCAAGCATTCAAAGGAGCGACAGCGCCGAAAGCTACAGCGAAAGGCTCAGCAGTAATTTCAAAAGGATAG
>CAMVDF010000128.1 GCA_947166195.1 uncultured Lachnospiraceae bacterium | reverse complement strand
AAACGATCAGGCATCTTCATAAAGGCCGCCCCGGGATCACCTGTCTGTTCCGCGATATAAACGGCATTTACAAGCTCAGGTGTATAGGTCTTTTCATCCCTTCGCATCGCCTCGCTCAAAGGCTTCCCGCATTCAAGCTCAAGGCAGGTATTGCCTATCGCGCGCGAAAGCCCCTTCAGGTTCTCATCACGCATGACAAAAAAAGCGCTCTTCACATCCATTCCGGAATGAAGCAGGGTATACATCATATGACAGAAAACAGACAGATTTTTCATGTGACCTTTGAAGACATCTTTCTTTCCGTAATATCAACAAACATTCCCACACAGGAAAGGGGCACTCCGTTCTTATCACAATTGCGGGATTACTACAAACTGGGCACAGATACACCCCCGGTCATATAGTCAAGGATCCCCTCGATGATCTCCGGGGTTTCATATCCCTTTCCCTCTATTCCGTCTAACCCATAAATCAGCGCATAGGAGAAATTATCTGCCATGCACTCCTCCGGATCGATCACATAGCCCGTGTTTTTCCCGAATACATCATAGAAATCGGAAGCATCCTCCAATGTATAATAGACATCTCTTCCATCAATCGGAATGAGTGCTGTTGTACCATAGTCAAAAAAGCTCTCTCCCTCCTTCTCAAAATGCCTGGTGGTTACAAATGCCGTAAAACAGTCAACCTTCTCCCCGTCTATGGTAAAAGTCGCATAGGCATTGTGATGCTCGACATCCGGATTGCTGATAAAGAATTCTCCAGCAGAAGGCGGTATAACAAAATCTTCATCCTGCACCGTAAACCCGATAAGGCGGTACATGTCTTTCCTGAAACCGGGATTGCTCCGGGTCAGGCAGTGAAACAGCTCATGCGCCATGACCAATGTGGCAATATCACTTTTATCGGGTGAAGTCATCCATTTGGCATTGAAATAAATCTGTGTTCCGTGCGTATACGCTGCAGACCCGGGTTCTTCCTTCTGGGTCGTACTGATGAACACGATCGGATCAATTTCAGGAAGCACATATCCGTTTTCCCTGATCTTTTCCTCAATCCCGGACATGATCCTGTCGATGGCGGATTTTTCCTCCTCCGTAAAGTCAAGCACCTGTTCCCTGGCAAAATCAAGGTACTCATCCATTTTCGCATCCTTCTTCTGCATCTTGAAGTCGAGCTCATTCTGGGTAAATCCATCGTAGTACTCCTTGTTTGACATAAGCAGATCTATGCCCTCATCTTTAGTTGCAAAAGAGTATTCGATCCGCCTCTCCGGACTTTCCTCGATCACGGCTTTGTCCGCGGAAATTTTTTCATTCCCGTCCCTGACCACAGTTACTGAGCAGCCGGCAGAAGCAAGCATTGTACATGCGATCAGTATTGAGATTATCCTTTTCTTCATATGTGCTCTCCCTCAATGCCATATACTAAATATTACATGCTTCAGATCCATGGATATCCCGCTGCTGTTTTTGTATGCAGCGGCTTATACGGATTTTATAATGAATGCCCGATTTTATCAAGAAAAAGCATGCCAAAGCACGGATTTTATTTTTTTGTTGACAAACACTTTTGCTTGTATTATTGTGTTATTGTATTAATCAGCTAATACAGTAACACAGGCACAGAGATTATCTAAAGAAAGGAGTATACCATGTCATGGAACCTTAGTTCTGACCGACCGATATTCGTGCAGCTGGTGGAGCATATAGAGTTTGACATCGTATCCGGCACTCTCCCGCCGGGCGGCAGGTTCCCCAGCGTCCGGGAGCTCGCATCGGATGCCTCGGTCAATCCAAACACCATGCAGCGGGCCTTAAGCGAGCTTGAGCGCAAGGGACTGCTTCGCACGGAACGCACCAGCGGACGGTTTGTTACAGACGACGAAAATGCCATCACATCCCTGAAAAAGGAGCTTGCCTCATCCGGAGTCGACGGCTTTGTCGGACAGATGAAGCAGCTGGGACTTGCAAAGGATGAGGTCCTGGAACTTGTCAGTGAGAAATATTAAAGGAGGAAAAATGAGTTCATTACTGAGTGTGAGCGATCTCACAAAAAAATACGGAGCCAAAACGGCCCTTGACGGCATCAGCTTTGAGCTTGAAGGCGGCCACATCACGGGACTTCTCGGTCCCAACGGAAGCGGCAAGACCACACTGATCAAGATCATCTGCGGCCTGCTGCAGCCCACTTCGGGCACAGTTACGGTAAAGGGAAACCGTGTCGGAGTCGAGAGCAAAAAAGTCATCTCCTATCTGCCGGACACCACCTATCTTGACCCCTCACAGAGGGTCCAGGATATCATATGGTACTTCAGCGATTTCTATGAGGATTTTGATACAAGCCGCGCCTACGACATGCTCTCAAAGCTTGGTATCAACGCAAAAGACAGGCTCAAGACCATGTCAAAGGGAACCCGTGAAAAGGTACAGCTGATCCTTGTAATGAGCCGAAGGGCTGACCTTTACATTCTCGACGAGCCCATAGCCGGCGTAGATCCCGCAGCCAGGGATTATATACTGAACACCATTATCACAAACTACGACGAGAATGCTTCCATCCTGCTCTCCACCCACCTCATCTCCGATGTGGAAAACATCCTGGATCAGGTGATCTTTTTGAAGGAAGGCAGCATAGTCCGTTATTCCACTGTTGATGAGATCCGCAGCGAAGAAGGCAAGTCGGTAGACAGCTTATTCAGGGAGGTGTTCAAATGTTAGGAAAACTGATAAAACATGAATTTGCAGCGACATGGAGGATACCTGTCGCATTGGAGATACTGATCATCATTTTGGGGATCACGGCCTCGATCAGCATCAGCTTCATCCCTCATATTGAGGATTCCATGGGCACATCCATCATATTCTTCATGCTCATGGGCATCTGTTATGTAGGCGTGATCGCCGCAAACATAGTGACAATCGTATACCTGGTGATCCGTTATTACAAAAACCTCTACTCTCCGCAGGGCTACCTCACCTTCACCCTTCCGGTGAAAACAGAGAGTATAATATTCACAAAAGTGATCTCAGGTTCAGTCTGGATGCTGCTGTCATATCTGAGCACCTTCCTTGCCCTGATAATTGCGGGCTTCGGGGCACTCGGTCAGACAGAGATCACCGTATCACAGTTCCAGGAGGCCATGGGCGAACTCAACAGTCTCTTAGGTATCTTCGGACCGAGGCTCCTGCTCTCCGTCCTGTTCACTGTGATCGTATCCGCCATAGGCGGCGTCCTTGCCATGTACTTCTGTGTCAGCGTGGGACAGCTCTGGGCAAAGCACAAGATCCTCGGTGCGGTGTTCACCTACATCGCAGTGTACATCTTCAACCAGATCGCATCGGTGGTCACATTCTTCACCTCAGGCTTCTTTGGCATGGCAGCGAAATCAGCCGAGGAATACGATAACGCCTTTGCCGCCATGTACTGCGACATGCTCACAAAGATCGGCATGGTGGTCCTCGTCGAAAGCATCATCTGCTTCATCGTGTGCCTGGTGATAACACGAAAGAAGGTCAACCTCGACTGAGCGGGATTTAGTGGGACAGGGGGTGCCAAACGTCTGGTAGACGTTTGTCCGGCACCGACCGGAGCGGAGACCGTATCTCCTGTCCCACTTTTATGTATCAGAGGGACGGTTCTCTGTTTCAGAGAGTGTTTCACGGGGACGGTTCTCTGTTTCAAAACGCACGGCAAAACCCGTGAAACGCTGATGAACACCGGCATTACACAGAACCGTCCCCCTTATCGATCCCCTGATTTACTCTATCACTCCAGTCTGAACCTTCCGACCTCTTTTTTCAGATCCGCGGATATCTCGCTGCCGGAGGCGGCATCGTCGTTGATCCTTGACATGTTGTCCGACATCTCCACAGTCCGTTCCGCAACCGAAGTCACGTTGTTTGCGGCATCCTCCACCGCACGGCTTACCATCTCCGTGGAATCCGTGATCCTGTCTATATTATTCTGGATCTCCTCAACGGAATTTGCGATGCGCTCCATCATGTCAGCGATCCGCTCGGTGGATTCAAGGTACTGTCCGCTGGTATCGACCAGATTTGTGAAGCCTCCGAGGGTCGTCTCATTTACAAAATCAAGCAGGCTCTGCGCTTCCTTTGAAAGCTCGTTGACCGCAAGTATTACCTCCGAGGATACCACCTGGATCTCGGAAGCGGCCTCCTGCGAATTATTCGCAAGCTGCCCGATCTCCGTTGCGACCACCGCAAAACCTCTTCCGGCGTCGCCTGCACGCGCCGCCTCGATGGAAGCATTGAGTGCGAGCAGATTGGTCTGCTCGGCTATGCCGATGATGTTTCCCGTCAGATCGTCTATGCGGCTTACCGCCTTTGATCTTTCTATCTTTTCGGTAACGGATCCGGCTATGGCCTCGACCCGCTCCTGCGCATTTCCTCTCTCCTTCCTTGCATTGTCTCCGATACCGGTTGCAGAGGTCTTGACCTCATTTGCATAGGACCTTCCGTCTTTGACCTCATTTACGATATCCTTGAAGGAAGTGTCGATCTGTTCCATGAGATTGCTGATCTCGCTTATGGATGCGGAGGTCTCCTCCATAATGGAGCTCATGTCCGTAATGGTATCCGAGATTGACTTTGCTTCACCGCGCACATTTTTCACGCTCTCCGCTATATTTGCGGATGAATCCGAAAGCTTCTGCGATCCGGAATTTATCGAAAGCAGCATGCCCCGGATGAAATCGATCAGACTGTTTATATTATTTCCTATCACCTCAAACTCGTCGCCGGAACTGATCTCGATCTTTCTGGTCAGATCCCCGTCACCGTTTGTCAGCTCGACTATCTTGCTGTTGAGCATCACAAACTTTCTCCTGAGGGCTGCGCTGAGCAGGAGCAGCACTGCTATCCCTATAATAAAAACGATCACGCACGCCAGGATGATGGACCCTAGAAGTGCCGCCTGCTGTGCCTCGATCCATTCCATGCTCATATCGGCTCCGACGGCGCCGACCACCTTTCCGTCCACATATATCGGCGCATAAGACGAGATGTGGGTCCCCCAGTCATCCGTATAGGGCTCTTCGTTTGAGACCACAGTGCCGGAAAGAGCAGGCAGGGCATCCTCATCTTCAAATACATCTCCTATCATCGAGGCATCCTCGTTCTGTCCCTCGATGGCATACTCAAGCCCGCCGTCTGCAGCCTTTCTGAAGGTATAGAGATATTCAACTCCCGTTTCATCATGCAGTTTTGTCATCAGAAGACTCACCGCCATGTATTCGTCCGTCCTCTCATCCCCCGGCTTGCCTGATGCCACCGTATTGCCGTCGATGACCACCGCGGCAGCCTTTGCGACCCTCTGTCCGTCTGTCTTTATCTGGTCGAGCAGCGTCTTGTTGCTGCTTTTGTAAGCCACGGTCCCGAGCACGATGTCAGTGACCAGGAAAAGAACAACAACCGTACAGATAGTGAGCGCGGTAGTACTGATCTTTCTAACTTTCATATGTTTATCCAACCTTTCCAAAAAACAATGACTATACAGATTTTATATTCTCTGTCCGATTTTATCAAGAAAAAATGTACGTGGTGGGACGGGGGTGGGACAGGGGCGCTAAACGTCCAGTGGACGTTTGCTCAGCGCCGACCGGAGCGGAGCGGAGACCGTATCTGTGTCCCAGTTTTATGTCAACTATATTGGGGTGCCGGACCCGCGGAAATTTGAAAAACATGCCAATCCGCGGGTCGCGGAGAATTCAACCCAGTTTAAATCACGGACTGGACCCGCGGAAAAAGATAAAGATGGGAAAATCGCGGGTCACAACAAAAAGATGAAGTTTCAAGACCGCAAACCTAACATAAAAGTGGGACAGGAGATACGTCCCCTGTCCCACCATGTGGCTGATGGCTCCGAAGCCCACGATTATAAGGGCAAGGAAGGTGCTGAGGTATGAAAGCAAAAGCCAGACTGAACCTGTGATGACCTTTGTTCCCGGTATACTCTCCGTTTTCACAGGGAGGGTGAATGTGAGATAACCCTGCGGAGAGTAGAGGTTTTTATAATAACGGATCACCTGGTATCCCCCGTCCCGTCCCGCGTCCCCCGTCCACCACCACCCCACCAAAACCAACAAGAACACAAAAAAAGACCGGATCTTTCGATCCGGCCTTTCGCCATAACTGCATTTCTCAGATCTTGAAGATTGACTACGATTATCAGATCTTGAAGATAGCCACCGCGTCACGCAGGCTGTCGGTGACGCCCAGAGTCTTGTCCGACTCTTCTTTGATGTTTGATATGGTCGAGCCGATCTCCACCATGGAAGCATTCGTTTCCTGGCAGGAGGCTGCGTTCTGCTCTGAGATGTATGACAGCGAGCTGACATCATCGATGACCATGTTCTTTGCACTGTCAAGCTGCTGGGCTCTCTCTGCGATGGTGTTGATCGCCTGGACCGTGCCGGAAACCTTTTCGTTCACGACCGAGAAGCTGTCGTTCACCTGGGTGAGAACTGTGGCATCATCAATTTGCATAAGATGGTATTTATTATCGTTTATACATAAAGATATAGCT
>CAMVDF010000127.1 GCA_947166195.1 uncultured Lachnospiraceae bacterium | reverse complement strand
ATGAGTATCCGGAGGATGATGCTGTTCTTTCGGCTATAAGCGATTACATGACAAATGAGATTTCGCAGGACTATGAGCCTGCGGGGGTTTCCATCCCGGGACTCGATCTGGTTGACCGGGATGACACAGATCCGGAGGATGTGAAGGTCTGGGGATATTTTTCCGTGTGGAATTATGATGCAGACGGGGATATCCTGAAGATGTCATCGGGCGGTGCGTATCCGGGGCTCTTTCATGTGAAGGATAATAAAGACGGCACGGCTTCTGTCATATCCTTTGACCAGGTTGCGGATGGTTCTGATTATACTCCCAGTGCAAAAAAGATCTTTGGCGACAGATATGAGAAGCTTGAAAAGCTGTCATCGGATGATGAGGCAAGGGAAGAGGCGAGGAAGGAAACGATCAAAAGATATGTTGAAGACAACGGGCTGAACATCACGGCCTATCAGGATCCGGGCTGGGATCCGGTATCATTCTGAATAAAACACATGTGTGTGTCAGGGTGTGGGTCGGGGGACGTATCTGTGTCCCAAAATTATGTAAACAGTCTATTGTGTAGTTGCTGACACAAACTGAGGATTGTTTAGTTGACATAAAAGTGGGACAGAGAAACGTCCCCTGTCCCAAAAGTGTGGGACAGAGAAACGTCCCCTGTCCCAAAAGTGCCACGGAGAGATTTGTTATGGATAATAACGGCATCGACAGAGCCTTCTACGAGGCAATATTGAAATTTGAGTCGGATGAGAAATCACGTGAGTATTATTACAGTGTGATGGACTCGAAGACCGGAAAAAAGAACAAAGACGGAAGGGAAGAAACAGTCAGGGACCGCGTGCTCAAGGTGTACGGGCTTCTTTTTTGTGAAGATACGGGGCTTGGGATGGGAATGCCTGCGGGAGTGGATGAGGTTTATGACACGGCCGACCGCCTCTACATCGGAAGTGTCGGCTACGACCGCGAGCACTGGTACAGGATGAAGCACCATTTTCCGGTGATAGACGATGATAACTACGACCGTTTCGCGGCTCTGGTCATAGCGGATCTTCACTCCGGTTATCTGCACGAGGCTGCCGAAAAAGAGGGAAAAATGCTGGTGGTGGGCGAGGCAGATCCCGATTCCGAGATACTGGAATTTGAGGATCCGCTTCAGGCCCTTGCCTATGCCAGGGAAAATTCGGTGGATGCGGCATTTCTTGATACGGATATGCAAAACCTTTCGGGAGTGGAACTGGGGCAGTATCTGAAGGAACTCAACCCCTTCATCAATCTCATTTTTCTGAGTGAGGATGAGGGGTGCTGCTTTGATGCTCTTGATATGCACGCAAGCGGTTATATAATAAAACCGCCTGAAGATGAGAACATAAAGCGTGAACTTTCAGAACTTCGCTATCCTGAGTTTCAAAAGGAACATAAGCGGGTGTTTGCCCAGACCTTCGGAAATTTCGAATTGTTTGTGGACGGATCGCCGGTGGATTTCAAATACAGGAGAACCAAGGAGATCGTTGCCCTCCTTGTAAACAACCGCGGTGCTCAGACAACAAACGGCGAGATAATGGCGTCTCTTTGGGAGGATGAGGGCGATCCCGAAAAAAAGGTTTCGTATCTGAGCAATCTGCGGCAGGATCTGCAAAATACCTTCAAGGATCTGAAGCTGGACGGTATTATTATCAAACAACGGGGCAGCATGGCCATTGCAAAGGACAGGATCGAATGCGATCTCTATGATTATCTCGAGAAAAGATGCAGATCAAAGTACACCTATACCGGTGAATATATGAAGCAGTACGCCTGGTCGGAATACAGCATGGCGGAACTTGATGAGATAAGCTTCGAATAGGGAAGCAGGGCGTAAGTGTTTTATGGGAAAGAATGGTGAAGCACAATTTAAGAAGATGACAACGACTCCCGTTCACAGGCTGGTGCTGCTGCTTGATCCCGACAATACTGAGCATGATGGCCACCACCATCTACAATCTCGTGGATACCGCCTTTGTGGGGACTTTGGGAACCTCGGCCAGCGGCGCGGTTGGAGTGGTATTTGGCTTCATGTCGATACTGCAGGCCTTCGGCTTCATGTTCGGTCAGGGCGGAGGAAGCCTGCTTTCAAGAAAGCTCGGGGCAAAGGATACGGATGCGGCAAGCCGGAGCGCATCAACCGGTTTTGCCGCTTCATTTTGCAGCGGAGTGGTCATCGCGGTTCTGGGGTTTGTTTTTGAGGACAGACTCATCCGGCTCCTTGGCAGCACCGATACCATCGCGCCCTACGCAAAGGATTATCTGAAATATATCATGCTGGTGGGGCCGTTTTGTTCGTCGAGCTTTACATTAAACAATATGCTACGTTATGAGGGCAGGGCAAAGCTTGGAATGATAGGTCTGCTTTCCGGAGGTGTCCTGAACATCGGCGGAGATGCGCTTTTCATCTTCGGGTTGAACATGGGAATAGCCGGAGCGGGGCTTTCCACCGCGATCTCACAGGTCATCAGCTTTCTGCTGTTGCTTTTCATGTTCCTTTCGGGAAAGACCCAGTCAAAACTGGCGTTTTCGAATATCACTCTCAAAGGACGTCTCCTCATCGAGATCATCGAGACCGGATTTCCGTCTCTTTTGCGGCAGGGCCTGGGAAGCTTTGCGACGATAATGATCAATTTCAAGGCAGCGCAGTATGCTGCGGATGCGGGTGTTTCCGCAATGACCATTGTGACGAGGGTATCATTTTTCCTCTTTGCCATCGCACTTGGCATCGGGCAGGGCTTCCAGCCGGTATGCGCCTTTAACTACGGCGCACACAAATACAAAAGACAGCGGGATGCCTATTGGTTCACCGTCATCATGGCAGAGATCGTGCTCGCTGTACTGACCTTGTTTGCCATGATCTTTTCCGGAGGACTGATAAAGATATTCAGGGATGACCCGCAGGTCATCATAATAGGAACAAGGGCGCTTCGCCTCCAGTGTGTCGCCCAGCTTTTCCTGCCGTATCTGATGGTCACCGAAATGCTGATGCAGTCGAGCGGAAAGAAACTGCCGGCAACGATCCTCTCATCTCTGCGGGGAGGAGTGCTTCTCATTCCCTTATTATTCATACTGCCTTCGTTCAGGGGACTGTACGGTGTCGAGGAGGCACAGCCGCTGTCGTATCTGCTGTCGTTCCCCTTTGCAATGATCATGGCCAGATGGTTCTTTTCAAGGACACCGAAAACGGATGAATAGTGTTGTTAGACAGGGGTGGGACAGGGAAACGTCCCCCGTCCCACCCTGTTCCGCATGGGATATATGCAGGACTTGAAAACCCCGGCAGGATTGTATAGAGTGTAAACAGATTTTTTTGAAGGAGAAACAGATGAAAAAGGTATTTATAGACGGGAGTGCCGGGACCACCGGACTTCGCATAAACGAAAGGTTTGAGGGCAGGGATGATATCGAGGTTCTTCATATAGATGAGGAAAAGCGCAAGGATCCTGCAGAGATCAGAAGGATGATCAACGAGTCGGATATCACATTTTTGTGTCTGCCCGACGATGCGGCGAGGGAGGCGGTTTCGTATGTGGAGAATGATACCACCGTCATCCTGGACACATCCACCGCACACAGGACCGAGCCGGGCTGGGCCTACGGTTTTCCGGAACTCTCAGACTCGCACAGGCAGGCCATCATCAAGGGAAAGCGCATAGCTGTTCCGGGGTGCTATGCCAGCGGATTTATAGCCCTTGCCTATCCGCTCATAAAGGAGGGCGTGATGCCGCCGGATTATCCCGTATCGGTGTTTGCGGCATCCGGCTACAGCGGAGGAGGCAAGAAACTGATCGCGGCATATGAGGAAGAAGGGCGTGAAAAGAAATATGATTCCGCCAGGATGTATGCGTGGGGCCAGCAGCACAAGCATCTGAAGGAGATGAAGGCGGTCTGCGGCCTTTCAAAGGAGCCGCTTTTTCTGCCGTTTACCACAAACTATTACAGCGGGATGACTGTCCAGATGCCGCTTTACGCATCTATGCTTAATAAGAACCTGACTGTTCAGGAACTGCGTGATCTTTTTGCGGAATACTATGAGGGAAAGAAGTTTATGAAGGTCATGCCTTTCGGAGCCGATGTGGAAGCCGGCGGAGTGCTGTTTTCCGATGCCTGCTCCGGATGGGACGGAATGGAGATCTTTGTCACCGGAAATGATGAGCGCATTGTCGTAGCAAGCCGGTTTGACAACCTGGGAAAGGGTGCATCGGGCGCTGCAGTCCAGTGCATGAACCTGATTCTTGGATGCGACGAAGCAAAGGGGTTGAACCTATAGTTGGACGCACCTGGGACAGGGGACGTATCTCTGTCCCAAAATTATGTTAATTAAAATGCAACAAACACATGAGGATTTCTCTGATCATATGAGTTTACATAAAAGTGGGACAGAGAAACGTCCCCTGTCCCACAACCTGGTCCGGTATGGGAATAAAAACGCCCACAGCGTGTTGATACAGGCTGTAGGCGATCATGATCTGCCGTTGATGGAAAGCGAAGCTTCCCTGATAAAAGAATTGTATGGCGGAGATTTTCTGCTCTTGGCGTTTGGGGTGGATGACTGGAACCGGGACCTTTCACCGTGGGAAGCACCTGCGGTTTTTGGAAATGATGGTTTTGAAGGCCATGCAGGGGATACGTTTGCCAGGATACTGAAATTGTGCGATGATCCGGGGCGTTCTTATTATATTGGAGGATACTCCCTGTCGGGACTTTTTGCCCTGTATGCTGCATATCAGACGGGTGTTTTTGCCGGTGTTGCCGCGGCCTCGCCCTCGATGTGGTTTCCTGGATTCATTGATTATATGCGTCAAAATACAATACAGACGGACCGGGTATACTTAAGCCTCGGTGACAGAGAGGAAAAGACATCACATCCCGTGGTTTCAAGAGTGGGGGAGTGCATCAAAAGTGCCAAGGAGATCCTTGATGCACAGGGCATCAGCTGTGAACTTGAATGGAACGCCGGGAACCATTTCAGGGAGCCGGATCTGAGAACGGCAAAGGCTTTTGCCCGGATCCTGAGGGAAAACTGATCAGTTTGCCCGTTGCACTACGCTTCTGCTCACGCCGGTGAGTCTTTCGATCTGTCTGACTGACAGTCCTTCTTTTTTCAGCCTTGACAATACATCGTTTCTGGCGGCATTATCCATCGTCGTGATTTCCAGAGTGTCTGACGTCCTGCATATTTTTCTGATGATGTCGGAGGCCTCCGTGTCAGTCAGTATTTTGTGCCTTGCTTTGCTGTCTGCTTCGAGAATGCTGCCTTCAGCCGGATCGTCGTTTTTTTGCATGAAACGTATAAATTCAACCCTGCTGCCGAGCATGTCAAGGGCCATGGATGTATCGGTCAGACCGTCATCTTTTTCACCGAGGTAAGTTTGCGCACTGCTGTATCGATACCGGTTCCACCTGCACATACCGGCAGCCTCAGGATTGCGCAGTATGTAGCGCAGTACAGACAGATAATAAGAACTGTCCGTGACCGGTTCACTTTTGTATCTGTTCTGGAACAGGTGTCCGACATGCTCCTTTGTTCCGTTAAAATATGATGCGTAGCTGACCTCCAGTCTTTTCAGAAACAGCGGGATCAGATCGGTCGATGCTTTGATCAGCAGGTGAACATGATTATCCATCAGACAATAAGCATGGATCTCAACATTATCGATCAGCTTGAAGCGTTTCAGTTTTTCAAGGAATATCCTGTGATCGGCATCAGAAAAAACAGATCCATATGACCGATACCGCGGATGATAATGTGGTCAATGTCAGAAAGGATCAGATAACGAGGAAGACGTGCCATGATTTTTTACCTCCTGGAATAAGAATTGAAAAATAAGATTTGTTTACAGATACACGGCCTGACTGACCGTGTTTCGAAATCATAACATCATGCCAGACGAAAATCAAGTATTTTTTTGTGGGACGGGGGACGTATCTCTGTCCCACAATTATGTAAATTAAAATAGGACAGCTATTTGAGAACTTCTGTCACCACAATGGTTAACATAAATGTGGGACAGAGAAACGTCCCCTGTCCCACACATGTGTTATTCTTTTTTTTCTTTGTAGGGATAGGGCTCGTCCATCACATTTTTTCCGCGTCTTGCGTTCCGGAGCATCATGAAGAGATGGATGATGAGAGGCACCATGATGGTGCAGAGGATGGAGAGCAGGAAAAAGGGAAGGGTCCTTTCGCTGCCCATTATTGCAAGGATCAGAGTTGAGATGTACATCCCGGCTATCAGTATCACTCCGATCAGGGCGAGTATCCTTTTCATATTCATAATAAAAACTCCTTTACATCAGTTTCTATCTTGCTATGTTCCGGGCCCAGCCTCCGCGCTTCATTATGACAAAGCCCATGACACATTTGAGAATGTCAGAGAACTGGCACAAAAGGAAGACCGGCAGGATGGAAAGCATTGTAAACTTTGTCAGTACAAAGGCGAAGGGTATGGCAACGATCCACATGAATCCGCTGTCGAAGATGAAGGTGACAAAGGTCTTTCCTCCCGAACGGATGGTGAAATACGCCGAATGCAAAAAGGCCTGGAAG
>CAMVDF010000126.1 GCA_947166195.1 uncultured Lachnospiraceae bacterium | reverse complement strand
TCCGTCTTGCAGATCCTCACGCAGTACTCGTTCTCATCCGTCTGTTCCCGGTAGTATCTTTTGAACCATTTATCCTCTAAAACGATGTCCCTGACGGCAAAATGCGAAACCCTTGCGATATCCTTTGCAAGAAATCTCCTGCCGCAGCATGAAATGACCTTTTCGACGGGTGCGATCTCCATGTCCTGGGTTATGCAAAGATAATTCATGGCATCATAGAGAGAATATCCCGTTTCACGGAGTCTTGACCGTCTGATCTCCAGCTGACTTTCCCCAAAGGCATTTTTGATGATGCCTGTAAGCCTGTTTCTGGTCCGGATCCTTTCATTTGCGGTGGCATAGATATAGCCGTCTTCCTTCAGCTCATTTTTCTCATAATGCTCACTGACGGCATAGACAAAATCAAGATACTCGCCCGCCCCTTCAAGATCTGCAGCGTATATCTCTTTTTCTTTGCAAAAATCAACGATCTCCTTTTCATCCGCAGGCTCGGGATCCGCCTTGAAGGCGGCTTCGTCAAGGGCTACAAAAGCAAACCTCCACGTAGTCCCGTCGGATGCTTCATCATAGAGTCCGGGTATCAGACTGCCTTCCGCTAATCTGCCGATGTACATCCTTCTTCTTTTCCTGCCGTTTTTCACAGGTGCGATATAAACAAGGATCTCACCGGAGATCACGTGGTATTTCCCGGCACCGGCTTCTGTATAATATACTTCTCCGTTTTTAAGCTTTTTGATCTCGTTTTCCATTTCTCAGATACTCTTTACCAGTTCTCTGTACGGCCCTTCCTCATTTATCATTGTCTCGTGGCTTCCGCGCTGTACTATCGTTCCCTTATCCATTACGATTATCTCATCGCAGTCCCTGATGGCTGAAAGCCTGTGTGCAACAATGATACAGGTACTGCCGCGCTTTTTGATATTGTCTATAACCTTTTTTTCAGTCAGGGGATCGAGGGCGCTTGTCGCCTCGTCCATGACTATGATGCTTGGATTGTTGACCAGGGCCCTGGCTATCTCGATCCTCTGCCTCTGTCCTCCGGAAAGATTCTTTCCTCCTTCGGTAAGTTCACTGTCGTAGGCTCCCGGTCTTGAGGTGATAAAATCATGGATACAGGCATCCTTCGCAGCCATTATCATATCCTCCTCGCGTACATACCTGTTCCACATGGTCAGGTTATCCCTTATCGTACCCGAAAAGATAGTTATCTCCTGGCTGACCGTAGCAACACTGGCAGCAAGTATCTTTGCCGGTATGAGGTCCGCATCGATATCATCAAGCTTCATGCAGCCCTCCCAGGGTCTGTACAGTCCGGAGCATATCTTTGACACAGTGGATTTCCCGCTTCCCGAGGCTCCCACAAAGGCTATGGATTCACCGCTTTCAAGTTTGAAGGAAAAATCATTTATCAAAGGCTTTTCAAGTATATTGTATCCAAACGAAACACCTTCAAGTGATATCTGACCCTCAAGCTTTGACTGCATGTCTATGCAGTTTGAATCATCGAATTTTTCATCCTCTTTGTATTTCATGATATCATCGACACGGTCCATATCGGCCCTCATGGTCTGTATCTTCTGTATGAAGGCGGCAAGGGAATTGACCGGGGCGGCAAAAGAATCCATGAGGCCGCTGTATGCGACAAGCATGCCTGAAGTCATTTTTCCGTTTATGACAAGAACTCCGCCCGCAACCAGAGTCAGAACTGTTATGAGCTGTCCCGATACGGCCGGGATGGCATTTAAAAGCTGCTGGCGCAGACCGATCTCCTGTTCCATCTGTATGTTCTTGGAATAATTGCCCAAAAGTCTTGCCACAAATTCATTTTCTGTTCCGGATGCTTTGATGGTGCTTGTCAATGCAAGCCCCGAGAAAAGCGTACCTACAAGTTTTCCTGTTTCCTGCTGGGATCTGATGGAAACATCCTTCAATGATGAAGCACAGAAATACATGAGGATGAGATTCAATGCCACACAGCTGACACCGATCCCCGTCAGCAAAGGTGAGTACATGAGAAGAAGGATCAGATAGAATATGGCAACATATATGTTGAGGATGCTTTCCGCCAGCTCGCTTGTCAGAAACAGATTGACATTATTGTTGTTGGTAACACGCTGGGAAAGGTCTCCCGCAAATCTCTGGTCAAAAAAACTGATAGGCAGTCTGAGCATGTGAAAGAGCATTTTTTTTGAACTGACAAGCATCATCTTTTTTTGAAGCTTCACCAGTACCATGCTCCTGTACCAGGTCAGAAAGCCTTTGAGCAAAAAAGCCAGGATCATGACACCTATCAGTCTCGTCAGCCAGTCAAACTGGTGGCTCAACAGTATGTCATCTATGAAGATCCTTGAAAAGATCGGGGTCAGAAGTCCCGGTATGACAAGGAAAAGTCCCAAAACAATGAGAGCCGTTACTACTTCCGCCTCAGGCCGCAGTCTGTTTGCAACAAAGGACAGAAGCGTCATCGGCTTTTTGTATTTTATGAAATCCTCCGTGGGCTTGAAGGTGAGAACCACACCTGTATAGCATTCATCTATATCATCCACGGTGAGTTTTCTCCTGCCCATGGCCGGATCATTTATTATGCAGTGCTTCCCTTTCTTTCCCTCCCACACCACGAAATGATCAAAATTCCAGTAAAGGATACATGGTGTGGGCATTTTAAACAGGGCATCCATATCCTTCCTGAGTCCGTGAACCTCAAATCCGAATTTCCTGCCCGCCTTGACGATGTTGTTGGCATTGCATCCATCCCTGGAAACACCGGTCTCTATACGCATCTGCTCAAGGGGTACAAAACTCCCGTAGTATCCCATGATCATGCACAGACACGCCGCCCCGCACTCGGTAACCTCCATCTGATATACGGTTGGAGTCCTTGAATAGCTCATCCTTTTTATTTCTCCGGCTCAACCCCGAAGGGGTGGTTCATATTTACTCTTATCTTTTCCTTGATATAGGGGATAACAAGCTCTATCGGAGGCTTTTCCTCAATGACCGTATCCGTCGTTACGATGGTTCCGGGATCTATCCTGACCTCCGCTCCTTTTTTGCTTGACCATTTGTAACCGCTTATGGTATTGCGATCTTTTTCAAGCTCACAGGTAACCTCAACCACTGCCCCCTTTTGCAGAAACTGGCTTGTCAGGGCGTCATCCCCAAGCTGGTTCATGATCATCTCACGTGAGGTGACATATTCGGCAACCTTTGTGACAACCGCTTTCATATGTCCGTATTCTTCTTTGTTGACGGTTGTGGGATAGACCTTGACCTCCATGCCCGGTCTGATCTTTCTGCCGTCGGTTGCAGGGACATAACAGATGATAACATTGTCGCTGGGGATCTCGAAGGACTCCTCCTCATCATCATCTGCTTCCTTTATCCCCGCACCGGCATTTAATGCTATATTCTTTGTGGTCCCAGACACATCGCATATGGACGAACCGGGCTGCAGAGGATTCCCCACGGCTATATCAAGTTCAAGCACATATCCGTTTAACGTAGATCTGACAAGCGATTCATCCAGCCTGGTCCTCAGATCATCCAGCTGAAAATCCAGGTTGTTCAAAGCTGTCGCCTTGGCCGCATTAAACTGCATGACAAGAGCCTCATACTCGTTGTCCGTACCCTCATCCGCGGAATCCACCGTCACATCAAGCTGAGCCACCGTATCTTCAAGACTTCTCAAAAGCGAAAGCTGGGTATTATAATCAGAAAGAGCCACACTGTAATTGTCCGACTGCTGGTTTGCAAAGGTCTGTTTTGCAAGCCGCATCTGCTCGGTATCAATATATTTCTGTGCGGTACTGTAAGCCCATTTCTCGGCTTCGCCTCTGGCTGATCCTCTGTCATCGACAGCCTTTTCATACTCCTCTTCCTGCGACTTTAACTGGTCCAGGGTGGCTCTCGCCTCTTTTAAGCTCTGCTTTATCTTTTCGATCTCGGCAGGATCTGTCGCTTCCTCTTCCTGCTTTTTGAGTCTTTCTATTTCCTCCTCGAGCTGGTCCATTTTTTCATCGGACTGTGCCCTGAAATTTACCAATGTGGTCTTTGCGTTTTCATGGAGACTCACCGCACTGCTCAGATTAGACTGGGCTGTCTGGTATTCAAGCTGCTCTCTGGTGTCGGCACCCGCGTTCATCGTGGCATAGTACATATTCCGTGCCGCCTGCATATTTGCAAGGGCTTTGTCGGTCTTTGCCTGCTGCTCCCTTAACTGTTCCTTTCTCATGGCCAGTGTTTTTTCATTCTGTGAAAGATTTGCGCTCAGAGTCAGCAGATTTGATTTTATATTAATCAGGCTTTGATTATCCGCCGTCTCTAAATCATTTACCGAATCAAGGGTCACGGCTTCGACCAGATCGTACCTGTCACTGAGATCATCCAATTTTTCCTCGATCTCCTCTGTTCCGAGACGGGCTATGACCTGGTCTCTTTTTATCTCTTCACCTGTTTTGATATAGACCTCTTCCACTGTACCGCTCGATTTTGAATAAACCGTATGGATACCGTCACGGCTCATATATATGCCTGTGGTCTGCACATCTATGGGAAGCCTTCCAAGAAAAGACCACAACAAAACAACCACAACTATGATCAGACCGCCAAATACGGCGCCCCAGAAGCCTGTGGGTATGATCTTTATCATCGTATCAAGACGGTCCGGTGATGAATGCTTGTCCAGAGCCGCTCTTCTGTATGGAACACTCATTTTATCGATCTCCAGCTATATTGTGCTTTTTTCAAAAAAACCTGTATCATTATACAATATATTGTGCATATAATCAACAAGCTGGCATAAAAAAACAGGGAGACCCTTTTGGGAGACTCCCAGTTTTTTATAATTTGCTCACTTTACGGATTTCTTTGGGCTTCAACATCGCTGATGTACTGGCACAGAAGATTCACCGTTCCGTCCAGTCCCAGCACCGAAGAATTTATGGATATGTCATAGGTATCCACATGTCCCCATCTTTTGGATGAGTAGTAGTCATAGTAGCTCTTTCTCTGCTTGTCCTTTTTGATGAGCATCTCTCTGGCTTTGCTTTCGGTCAGATCATATTTTTCCATGACCCTTTTCAGTTTTGCATCCTGATGTGCGGCTATGAAAACGCTGATCAGGTTTTTTCTCTCAGCCAGAGCATAATCGGCACATCTTCCGACTATGACACAAGGTCCTTCATCCGCTATCTTTTTTATGGTATCAAACTGGGCCAGAAAAACCCTGTGGCTTACGGGCATGTCCACATAGGCCGAGGAATTGTAGCCAAAGGAGTAGGTATCCATGACCAGATTGTAAAGAAACGAGCTGGTAGGCATCTCATCATGATTCTGCAGCACTTCCTCGCAAAGCCCCGAATCCTTTGCAGCCCTTGCCAGCAGTTCCTTGTCGTAAAAAGGTATGTCAAACCTCTCCGCAAGCTTCTGCGCTATTTCTCTGCCGCCGGAACCAAACTGTCTGCCTATGGTGATCACGGAATTCATCTTTACTCCTCCTTCATATTTGCGTCTGTCATAGATTATACACCATCATCTGCTTTCTTCGCGAAGCTTTTTGAGAATCGACTCAAAATATCCGGGAAGGGGCGCAGTGACTTCAATATAATCCCCGTTCGCCGGTTTCAGAAAGCCTGACATATATGCATGCAGGACCTGTCCCTCCGTTTTGTATTTCGACTTCCCGGATGAATAGACTTCATCCCCCAGCACCGGATGATGGATGAGAGCCATATGGACCCTGATCTGATGGGTCCTGCCGGTCTCAAGCCGGCATTCGATATATGTATGGTTTCTGAATCTTTCAAGCACCCGGTAGTGTGTGACGGCCCTTTTTGCCCCGCGGACATTTGCAGCCATCCTTTTGCGGTCTGAGGGATGCCTGCCGATGGGAGCATCTACGGTCCCTTCATCATCCTTTATCACACCCGTGACTATGGCCCTGTACAACCTTTTGATGGAATGCTCCTTCAGCTGTGCAGCTATATTCCTGTGTGCCTCATCCGTTTTGCACACGATGAGGGCTCCCGTGGTATCCCTGTCTATCCTGTGAACAATCCCCGGACGCATCACTCCGTTTATTCCGGACAGGTCATCACAATAATACATGAGGGCATTGACCAGAGTCCCGCTGTAATGCCCCGCCGCAGGATGGACCACCATCCCCTTTGGCTTGTTTACGACAATGATCTCCTCATCTTCATAGAGGATATCAAGGGGTATGTCTTCCGGTACGATATCCGGGATCACCATATCCGGAATATCAAGCACCACCTCATCAAGGGCTTTCAGTTTTTCATCCGCGTCCGCTTTTTTTCCGTTTATCAAAACACAGCCGTTTTTGATCATGGACTGTATCCGGCTTCGGCTTTGATCCTCCAGATACTCGCTGATACCCTTGTCTGCCCGGAGTCCCTCCAGTTCCTCCGGCACAAGAAATCTGACACTTTCACTCCCCATCTTTTTCCTCTTTTGCATCCCCGTCTTCCGTTTTCACCGGATGCTCCCTGCGGGCGCTCTTTGCAAACGCAAGGTCCTCCTCCCTGTAAACAAACAGGAGCAGGATGATCAGAACAGCCGTTGAAACCGTCACATAGCAGTCGGCGACATTGAAGATGGGAAAATTGATACAGGAAAAATAAATGAAGTCTATGACATAGTT
>CAMVDF010000125.1 GCA_947166195.1 uncultured Lachnospiraceae bacterium | reverse complement strand
ATAATATACCCTATGTTGCGACCATGCTTCCCGTGGTCAGATCCATATCCATGTCCATGGGACTTTCACCCTTCCTTTTGTACTTCGGGCTTTTGACAGGAGCGACCCTTGGAGGCAACCTGACGCCCGTTGGAGCATCGGCAAATATCACGGCCATCGGAATACTTAAAAAGGAGGGCTGCGAGGTGGGCTTTAAGGACTTTGCAAAGATCGGCATACCCTTTACCCTGACCGCTGTGTTTGTGGGATATGTTTTTGTCTGGTTTGTCTGGAAATAAAAACCGGAAAAAGGAGAAGAAATGAACGCTTTTTTGAACAGGATAGAAAGGAAATTTGGCAGGTACAGTGTTCCGCAGCTGACCAAATTCATCATCCTCACCTATATCATAGGCTATCTTTTGTATTTCATTCAGGCTCTCACCCATGTGAACGTACTGAATCTCATATTCTTAAGCCCCGGACTTATCATCAAAGGAGGGCAGGTCTGGAGGCTTGTGACCTGGATATTCATGCCTCCCACAAGACCCGATATCTTCACGGTGATAATGCTCTTTTTCTATTATCAGATCGGTACTGCACTTGAGCAGACCTGGGGAGCTTTCCGGTACAACCTGTATATCTTTTCGGGGCTCTTTTTCATGCTGCTTGGAGCCTTCATCCTTTACGGCTTTGGCATAAATGTGGACGGGATGTTTACCACCTACTACATAACCATGTCCATCTTTCTGGCTTTTGCAGCCTGCTATCCGAACATGCAGGTCATGCTGTATTTCCTGATACCCTTAAAGATCAAATACCTGGCCTTTCTTGATGTGGCTCTCATAGCCTTCAGCGCCATCAGCGCCTCCGCACCCGAAAGGCTTGCCATAGTATTTTCCATGCTGAATTTTGTGATCTTCTTTTTCACCACGAGAAATTACAGGTCGATCTCACCTTCGGAAAGGGCGCGCAGGAACAATTTCAAAAAAGCCGTTGAAAGAGGCCCTTACGGCTCGGGAAAACAGAGCACCGGCGGCTTCTTTTCGAGCAACAGACAGAGCGTAAATTACAATGCGAGCGAGACCGCAAAAAAAGGGCAGATATCAAAGCACAAATGTGCCATCTGCGGCAGGACGGAGATCGACCATCCTGAACTTGAATTCCGGTTCTGCTCAAAATGCGAGGGCAATTACGAATACTGCAACGACCACCTCTTCACCCACAAGCATATTCATTGATACGTGTTTTGAAATTATTATTGTTCATATGCTAGGGGCGCGAGCAGGGCGCATACCGTCCAGTGGACGGTAGCTTTGCGCCGACCGGAGCGGAGCGTAGAGGCCCCACACCGAGCACCGAAAGGAGCGCAGAGTGTGGGAGGTGGCCTGCGGGAGCCCGACAACACGTGAATTTGAAAATACAATTATAAAATAGAGAAAGGAAGAAAGATGAAGATAGAGGATGTAAAGGAATACGAGATCATCAAAAAGAGGGACTTAAAGGATATAAGGTCCGGGGGTTACCTTTTGAGGCACAAAAAGAGCGGTGCCAGGATAGTCATCATTTCAAATGACGACAGAAACAAGGCCTTTTATGCAGCCTTCAGGACTCCGCCTTCGGATTCCTGCGGCACCCCGCATATACTTGAGCATACTGTACTCTGCGGTTCGAGAAAATACCGCGCAAAGGATCCCTTCATAGAGCTTGCAAAGGGATCCCTCAATACCTTTCTCAACGCCATGACCTATCCGGACAAGACCGTATATCCCGTTGCCAGCACCAATGACAGGGATTTTGCAAACCTCAGCGATGTCTATATGGATGCGGTGCTCCATCCCAATATCTATGAAAACGAAAAGATATTCAGACAGGAGGGATGGCATTATGAACTGGACAGCCCCGAGGGGGAACTGACCGTAAACGGCGTTGTTTACAACGAGATGAAGGGAGCCTTTTCTTCTCCTGATGACATCCTTGAAAGATATATCTTCAATTCCCTTTATCCCGATACCGCCTATGCTCTTGAGTCGGGCGGAGATCCCGATGAGATCCCGAACCTTTCATATGAGAGATTTCTTGAGCTGCACAGAAAGTATTATCACCCTTCAAATTCCTACATCTATCTGTACGGTGACTGCGACATGGCAGAAAGGCTGACCTGGCTTGACCGGGAATATCTGTCACATTATGATGCCGAAAAGATCGATTCGGAGCTGAAAAAGCAGAAGCCCTTCAAGGCGCAAAGAGAGATTGAAAAGAAGTATTCCCTTTCCGAGGCCGAGGATATTTCCGGCAATACATATCTTGCACAAAACTATGTGGTGGATCTGTCAAATGATGCAAAGCTGGCTGTTGCCCTCCAGATACTGCAGTATGCCCTTCTTGAGGCCCAGGGAGCTCCCTTAAAGCAGGCCATCCTTGATTCCGGCATCTGCAAGGATGTGGAAAGCTCCTATGAGCCCGGCATTCTTCAGCCCTATTTTTCCATCATAGCCAAATATTCGGATGCAGAGCACAAAAAAAGATTCATGGACATAGTGAAGGAAACCCTGAAGGATGTTGCAAAAAACGGTATAGACAGACAGTCGCTGCTGGGCGGACTCAACATCTTTGAGTTCAAGTACAGAGAGGCTGATTTCGGGGCCTATCCAAAGGGACTGATGTACGGCCTTGACTGCCTCGACAGCTGGCTCTACGACGATCTGGAGCCCTTTGCGTATCTTGAACTGAACCCGGTCTATGAAAGCCTCAGAAAAGAGATCGACAGCAGCAGCCGCTATTTTGAAGATATCATAGAAAAGTATTTTCTGAACAATACCCACTCATCCTTTGTGATGCTCATCCCCGAAAAGGGACTTGCCACAAAAAAGGAGGAGGAGACGGCAAAGGCTCTCGAAAAATACAAGGCATCCCTTTCAAAGGATGAGATCAAAAAGATAATAAAGGATACAAAGGAATTAAAGAAATACCAGTCAAGCCCCAGCCCCCAAAAGGATCTTCTGACCATACCGGTGCTTGACTTAAAGGATATCGGAAAGGAAGCCCTTCCCTTCAAAAACGACGAGCACATCGTGGATGATACCATCTTTTTGCATCACGATATCTACACAAACGGCATAGCCTATATCGGACTCATGTTTTCAATGCAGAGCATTCCCAAAGACCTTTTGCTGCCCCTGGGACTGATGAAGGCGATCCTTGGGGCTGTTGACACAAAGGAGCATTCCTACAGGGATCTTTCAAATCTCATCAACATCAGGACCGGCGGCATAACCTTTGAGACCGCCTTTTACAGCAGCAACGAGGACTACAGGGATTTTGACGAGGAGTTTGAAGTCAGGGTCAAGGTCAAGGAGGACAGGATAGAGGATGCCTTTGACATAATAAAAGAAATACTGTTTTCCACGGACTTTTCCGACAGAAAGAGACTGAAGGAAGTGGTGAGCATGATCCGTTCAAGGATGCAGGCCACACTGCAGTCTTCGGGACATGTCGTCGCCTCCTCAAGGGCCCTGTCCTATGTCAGCGACCAGATGTATTACAATGACAGCCTTTCAGGCATGGACATCTACCGCTATATTGACACTCTTGAAAAGGATTTTGAGGGCAGGATAGAGGGAACCGTAAAGGACATGAAAAAGGTCCTTGATATCCTCCTTCACAGGGACAATCTGATGGTGGATGTCACAGCCTCAAAGAAAGCCCTGAAGCAGACGCAAAAATGTGTTTCAAAGCTAAAGGAACTGCTTTCGGACAAGCCTTCAAAGCCTGCAAAGATAAGCTTTGACAAAAAGAAAAGAAATGAAGGCTTCAGGAGTGCCGGCCAGGTGCAGTATGTGGCAAAGGCCGGAAACTATATCGAAAAAGGTCTTTATTACAGGGGAGAGCTGAGGGTCCTGAGGGTCATCCTGGGTTATGATTATCTGTGGAACAATGTGAGGGTCCTTGGCGGGGCCTACGGATGCATGTCAAGCTTTGCCAGGAACGGCAATATGTTCCTGGTCTCCTACAGGGATCCCCATCTGAAAAACACATTGAAGATCTTTGATGAGGCAGCGGGCTATATCAAAAGCTTCAAGGTGAGCAAAAGAGACATGACGAAGTTCATAATAGGGACCATATCGGATCTCGATACACCCTTAAATCCCAGGGCGGAGGGAGCAAGATCCCTTGGAGCCTACATGGCACGGGTCACCTTTGACGAGGTTCAGGCGGAAAGGGATGCGATCCTTTCCTGTACCCCCGAAAAGATCAGGGAGCTTGCGCCATACCTTGAGCTGACCATGAAGGATGAGGCTTTATGCATCGTGGGAGCCGAGGAAAAGATAGACGGGAACGCATCACTGTTCGGGGAAGTGAGGGATCTTTTATAAAGCATGGAAAACAAAGGATTCAGATGCGGGTTCGTATCGATCATCGGAAGATCAAATGTGGGCAAATCCACTTTGATGAACAGGATCGTGGGAATGAAGATAGCCATAACCTCTCCCAGGGTCCAGACCACCAGAAAAAGGATCAGGACCGTCTTTACAAATGAGGACGGGCAGGTGATCTTTGTGGACACTCCCGGAGTGCACCGTGCAAAGACGAAGCTTGGTCAGTATATGGACAGGGCAGCCCTTGAAAGCCTTGAAGGCGTGGATGTATGTCTTTGGGTAGTGGAACCGAAGCTGAAGCTTACGGAGGATGACAGGGAGATAGCCGACCTTCTTTCAAAGACTGCAAAAAAGACCATAATAGTCATCAACAAATGCGATACAGTTAAAAAGGAGGAACTTCTCCCGGTTACGGACGCATTTTCAAAGCTTGCCCCCTTTGAAGCCATCATACCGGTATCCGCCATAAACGGAGACGGAGTGGATATACTGACACGGGAGATAATAAAAAATCTTCCCGAGGGACCGGCTCTTTATGATGAGGATACGGTGACGGATGAGACCGTTCGTTCACTTTCGGCCGAGATAATAAGGGAAAAGGCTCTCAAAAACCTGAAGGAGGAGGTCCCCCACGGCATAGCGGTGGAGATCGTATCCATGAAGGAAGAGGAGAGTATCACCAGGATCGAGGCGAACATCATCTGTGAAAAGGCATCCCACAAGCCTATCATCATCGGAAAGGGCGGAGGAATGTTAAAAAGGATAGGCTCGCAGGCAAGATATGACATAGAAAAAATGCTTGAGACACATGTTGCATTAAAGCTTTTTGTCAAGGTCAGGGACAGCTGGCGTGACAACGAGAACCTGATGAAAAGCTACGGATATGACAGCGGGGATCTGTGAGATTGAGTGAACTTGTATCGGTTTCGGGAATGGTCCTGAAAGCCTTTGATCATGCCGAATATGACAGGAGGATCATCCTGCTGACCCGTCAGATGGGAAGGATCACCGTGTTTGCAAAAGGAGTCAGGAGACAGGGTTCAAAGCACATGGCATCAACGGAGCCTTTTGTATACGGAGATTTCAAACTGTTTGAAGGGAAAAGTGCCTACAACCTGGCCGAGGCCGATATCAAAAACTATTTTGAGGGACTCAGGCTTGACATGGAGACCATGTGCTATGCCTCTTTTTTTGCGGATGCGGCGGATCATACCACAAAGGAAAACAACGACGAGGCACAGGTTTTGAGACTCCTTTACAGATCCATGCAGGGACTTTTGTCCCCGGGACTTTCAAACAGATTTGTGAGCACCGTATTTCAGTTAAAGCTTTTGATGGAAAACGGGGTTTTTGATGCTGCTTCTGCGATGGAGAGCGCAAAAGCGGTGTCCCATGCCATTGATTATATCTCAAAAAGTGATATGAAGGATATCTTTGCCTTCAGGGTCAGCGATGAATGCGCAGCCGAGCTTGAAAAAATCGCATCAAAGCATCTTTCGGACTTTGTAGGCGGCAGGCTAAAAAGCCTTGAAGTGATGAAGGATATGGGATATAATTAAGTTTCGCGTATGGAGTTGAAAAATATGAGGAAATACGCGGTTTTGGCAGGACTTGAAAGGCTTTTAGGGAGAATATGAGTAAAAAGAGAAAGAGACGCAGACAAAAGGTTCTGGTAGCCAGATTCATATTTGCGATGCTTGTTGTTTCCTTCCTGGGACTGCTCGTTGTGGGAGGCTTCAGTATCTTCAAAAAGATCTCCGAGGGAAAAGACAGGGACATAGAGGTTTCGACCCTTGTCTTTGAAAAAAGCGGCAGGGTAAAGCAGGTTATCGTGGAGGACTTCGATCCCGCCCTTTATGATGAGGCAGGACTCCGCTCCATGATAGATGAGGAGATATCAAGATTCGGAAAGGCAGTGGACCTTGAATCGCTTAATATCGAAGACGGAAAGGCAAAGCTGACCCTGGTATATGATGATGCCCAGGTCTGTGCAAATTTCAACGGGATCACCCTTTATGCGGATACGGTTGACGATCTGAAAAAGAAGGGTGTGAACTTCCCCGGAGATGCTCTTTTAAGCGACGGGAAAAATGCGGTGATACTGTCATATTCGGTTGATGTCATCGTTCCAAAAAAGATCAAATATTCGTCGCCCACGGTGACGGTGGATACCTCAGATGAGACCCATGCAACCGTCACAGCCGAAAACGGAAAGAACGCGCTGATAATCTATTAGTCATCGAGTCAAGCAATTCACAGACTATGTGCGCGAGCAGGAGGGCCCCATGCCGAGCACCTGCCGGAGCAC
>CAMVDF010000124.1 GCA_947166195.1 uncultured Lachnospiraceae bacterium | reverse complement strand
TCAGTCGTATGGATTGATGGTCTCGATGGTGCCGTCGGAAGCAATGTTCAGCTTTGTGTACTTCACACATCTTTCGTGAGTCACTCCCGACAGTTCAATGTCATGATAGAAAAGATACCATTCCCCGCCGATCTCCACGATGGAGTGGTGCGTCGTCCATCCCTTCACGGGTTCCAGTATTCTTCCTTTGTAGGTGAAAGGTCCGTCAGGTCTGTCAGACTCGGCATAGCAGATGAAATGCGTGGTGCCCGTGGAGTAGGAAAGATAGTATTTTCCGTTGAAACGATGCATCCAGGGTCCCTCAAAGTAACGCCTGTCCTCATCCTTTGCCTTTAAAGGTTCTCCGTTTTCATCAAGGATCACAAGATGCTTCGGAGTTGTGGTAAAGGAAGCCATATCATCGGCAAATTCCGCAAACATGGGACCGAGAGCCTCTTCATCACCTTCGGGCCTGTGAGCGTTTTTGTCAAAGCTTCCGGACTGCCACATCTCAAGCTGTCCGCCCCAGAGACCTCCGTAGTAACAGTAGGTTTTGCCGTCATCATCCGCAAATACGGCCGGATCTATGCTGTAACTTCCCTTGATGTAGTTTTCCTGCGGAGTGAAGGGACCCACGGGACTGTCGCTTTCGGCGACACCGATCCTGAATATCCCGTCTTTGTCTTTTGCGGGAAAGACCAGATAATATTTCCCGTTTTTTTCTATGGCATCCGGTGCCCACATCTGCTTTGAGACCCAGGGCACATCATCCTGTGAGAGTGCCAGGCCGTTGTCGATGCAGGGACTGTCAAGATCATCCATCGAGAGGATGTGATAGTCCTCCATCATGTACTGGTCTCCGTCATCATCATCGGGAACATCCCTTTCAACGTCATGGGAAGGATATATGTATATCTTTCCGCCAAAAACATGGGCAGACGGATCTGCCGTGAAAATATGGTTGACAAGCGGTTTTCTTTCGTTTGGTCTTCTCATGATATGAATACCTCCATACAAAGATACTGGGGACCCGCACACAAGGGATGGTTCCTTCTGTGCGACTCCCCACATACTGATGTTAACCTATACGGGCTGCATTTTCTTTATAATAATTGCGTGCAGGATATTAAAAATTGCCAAATGTTTACGGCATATACATTTTATGATATATTTTTACGGAACTTTTTTTGTTTTAGGAGGATGTACCATGTTTGTTAAGATCTTGCTGCTTGTTGTTTTTTTTGCCATCATGATCGGAGTAGGACTTTACTCCAGGAGGACGACCACCAATGTGAACGATTTTGTTCTTGGCGGACGAAAGGTCGGACCCTGGCTTACGGCTTTTGCATACGGGACTTCATATTTCAGTGCAGTGGTTTTTGTGGGATATGCCGGACAGTTCGGATATAAATACGGGATCGCTGCCACCTGGATCGGCATAGGAAATGCCTTCATAGGATCGCTGCTTGCATGGGTGGTGCTTGGCAGGAGAACAAGGATCATGACCAAATTTCTGGAAGCAAAGACCATGCCGGATTTCTTTGGAAAGCGTTATCACAGCAAGTCTTTGAGGATAGTTGCGGCAGTGATCTCCTTTGTTTTTCTGATCCCCTATACTTCATCGGTCTACAACGGACTTTCAAGGCTTTTTGAGATGGCCTTCAATGTGCCCTATGCGGTCTGTGTCATGGTGATGGCTGCCCTCACCTGCATCTATGTCATACTTGGAGGATATATGGCAACTGCCATAAATGATTTCATACAGGGTATCATTATGGTGATAGGTATCTGTGCAGTCATTGTTTCTATACTTAACGGTCAGGGAGGCTTTTACAATGCAGTGGCAGAGCTTGCAAAGATACCCTCCGATATTCCTGTCACTCAGGGACAGTCCGGTGCTTTCACGGCCTTTTTCGGTCCGGATCCCATAAATCTTTTGGGAGTTGTGATACTGACATCGCTTGGAACCTGGGGACTTCCCCAGATGGTCCAGAAATTCTATGCCATCAGAGATGAAAAAGCAGTACAGACGGGAACTGTCATCTCTACGGTATTTGCCGTTATCATCGCCTGCGGCTGCTATTTCCTGGGAGGCTTCGGAAGACTCTTTGATACTCCTGCCATCCATTCCGCAGACGGAAAGGTGGCCTATGATGCAATAGTACCTTCGATGCTTTCAACACTTCCGGACCTCCTCATCGGAGTAGTGATCATGCTTGTGCTGTCTGCATCCATGTCAACACTTGCATCCCTCGTGCTCACATCCAGTTCCACCCTTACCATTGACCTGATAAAGGGCAATATAGTGAAGGAAATGGATGAAAAAAAGCAGGTCGTGGTCATGAGAATATTCCTGGTATTCTTCATAGTCCTTTCTGTTGTCGTGGCTCTCAATCCTCCCACCTTCATAGCACAGCTGATGGGTATTTCATGGGGAGCACTTGCAGGAGCATTCCTTGCGCCTTTCCTTTACGGACTTTACTGGAAAAAGGTCACCAGAGGTGCGGTATGGGCAAGCTTTGCATCCGGCGTTCTTATTACGGTGATCAACATGTTCCCTGCAACAAAGTTCATTCAGAGTCCCATAAATGCCGGTGCTGCGGCAATGATCGCAGGACTTGTGGTTGTACCCGTTGTCAGCCTTTTCACTCCGAAGATGGAGCAGGGAGAGATAGATTTTGCCTTCAGATGCTATGATGAAAAGCATATGGTGGAGCAGAAATATGCTCTCCCGGATGAGGAGAAATAATAAAAGATGAGCCTGGTCTCGCTGCCTTTTCTGATCTTCATATGCGTGCTCCTGATCCTATATTACAGGATGGACAGCAGGCATCAATGGAAGATACTGCTGCTTGCCGGGCTCTTTTTTCATGCATGGTCGAATCCGTATCTGATCATTTTTTTACTGATATCGATCATTTCCACCTGGAAGCTCATGCAGAACCCGGTGAAGTCACATTTCATCTGGGTGCTTGTGATCAATCTCGGGATACTGATACTTTTCAAGTACAGTGTAAACCTCGGAGTGAAGGACCTGGCCGCACCGCTGGGGATCTCTTATTATACCTTCATGACCATCGGCTATGCACATGATGTCTATGACAGAAAGATAGAGCCTGAAAAGGATCTTTATCATTACGCGCTTTTTGTGTCCTTCTTTCCGCAGATGACCCAGGGCCCCATAGGCGTGTATCAGGAAATGATGCCGCAGCTGACCGCCCGGCACTCCTTTGATATGGATAATATAAAAAAAGGAGCCTACAGGATCCTTGTCGGGATCTTCAAAAAGATGGTGATCGCCGGAAGGGTGGCTTTTTATGTCGATACTGTCTATGCTGATCCGGGAAGCTTTGCAGGTCTCACCCTGATAGTGGCCACAGCCTTTTATCTGATACAGCTGTATGCGGATTTTTCGGGCTACATGGACATAGTCTGCGGTATTTCAAACATGCTGGGCATTGATCTGAAGGAAAACTTCAACAGACCCTATCTTTCAAAGAACATCCCTGAATACTGGACCAGATGGCATATATCGCTGAATGAATGGTACAAGACCCATCTGTTCATGCCTGCCGTCACTTCAGGTTTTAACAGAAGCTTTGCAAAGGGCCTGGGGCGTGTTTTCAAAAAGGCAAAAAAGGGTACGCTGCGCCTCATCCTGCCTACCGTCATGGTCTGGGTCGTTACCGGTATCTGGCACGGAGCACGGCTTTCATATCTTGGCTGGGGCGTTTATTTTGCCATCGTCATGCTCATATCGTTCTGTACCCAGTCTTATGTGAAAAAACTGAATGAAAAGATCGGCTGGAACAGGGACAATATATTCGTAAAGATATTCCGGATAATAAGAACTCTCGTGATCGTGGCTGCAGGTGAGGTGATATTCAGATCCGAAAGATTTTCCGATGCTCTGGCGGTCTTCCGGAATATACTGACCACCACCCGTATAAACGGATCTGCGGTAGCTGCGGCAATGACACCCTTTGGAAACGGCAATCAGGCGGCGGCATCGATGCTCATCATAACGGTTTTGATCACCGCCCAGGCTGTCATAGAAATTGCAAAGGAAAGGGATGAAAAGGCGTTTACCGGCCACCGATATATCTATGCCGCGGCGATGATGGTCACCATCGTCCTGTTTGGCGTATCGGGAGCCTCAAACTTCATGTATCAGGCATTTTGAAATGAAAAAGACAGTGATAACCCTGGCTGCCGCTTTTATTATCATCTGTTCGGCAGTGATATTCAAAAATGTATATTCCTGTGAGATGCCCGTGAAAAACCGGGGCATCCGTGATGCCATAAACTGCGGTGATCTGGATGTCCTTTTTCTGGGTTCATCGACCTTTCGTTCAAATATAGATATGCCGCTCATGGATGAGGCATATGACGGGAGAGTCTATGATATTTCCTACGGCGGAAACGAGCTTGTGGCAACAGTCATCCAGTATGATGAGATAAAGAAAAGATCTCCCCACGATTATGGCCTTTTTGTTTTCGAACTGGGTCCCATGATGCTGACCCAGGATGTTTCCCTGTCAGATTCCAGGGTGATATGGGATCTTTCATGGGAAGGAAAAAAGGCCCTCTGGGAGAGGATGAAGGAATCCGGGAACACGGACTTTTCCATGATGTATGAATACTTCATAACATCGGGAATGGACGATCTTGTCACATTTCCCGTGACGGAACCGTTTTATTCAACAAGGTATTACAAGGGCGCAAAAACAGATGAGACCGTATCTCCCGGAAGAGAGGTACTTGAAAACGAGGTATTTGATATCTCAAAGGAGGAATATGTTGATGCGCAGATAAAGGCTGTAAGTGATATAATAAAAAAATGCAGGGAGGACGGGCAGGCTTTTGTCTTTGTGGAAAGCCCCTGTTACAGGAGACTTATTGAAGATCCAAAGTATATTGAGTGCAAAAAAAGATACATTGAGATCCTTGAAGAGCAGGATGCTCCTTTCATACTGGCGGATGATGTGGACTTTGACTGCAGCGACCCTGATCTTTTTGAGGATATGAACCATATGTCTGCAAAGGGCAGGAGAGCATATACGGCGGAGCTGATAAAGAGATTAAAGAAAACGGAGGAAGAGTGAAACCATGGAAGAACTGCTGAAGCTTTTGAGCGATATCCGCGATGATGTTGATTTTGAAAATGAAACCGAGCTTGTGGACGGAAAGATACTGACATCCTTTGATATCATCCAGATAATAGGAGCGATCGATGACGAGTATGACATAGCCATACCGGCACCGGAGATCGTTCCGAAAAATTTCAACAGCGCCGAAGCCATCCTTGCGCTTATCGAGAGATTAAAGGGCTGACAGATGCCAAAGGATCTTTTGAAAAAATTTATCTGCATCCTGTATCCGCTATATACCCTGGCATATTTCTGTTACCTTTTCTTTTCATTTATCAGGCCGGGGATATGCATGAGTGCGCTCATGCTCACCGGCGCCGCGGCAATAGCGGCTGCGGGTCTTGTTACCGTGAAAGCGCCGGAAGACAAAGTATTTGCGCTATATTTTGTCTATAACCTTTTGTCCGGGATATGGTGCGTTTATTACGGCATCCCTTTTTCTGTATATGTGGGAGAGGTGTCGACCACAGCACTGCCCATGGTCTTTTATTATGCGGGCCGTTCCTTTGGTGATGACCATACGGAACAGTACTATGAAAACTTTGAGACTGCAGCTTTGGCGATGGGACTTATCGGTGCGGTCTTTTATGTCTGGGCACCCAGGTTTTATCTTGATTTTGCCTTTGACAATATGCTCATTTCGGTTGCGGATGCACCCACCTCAAGGGTCAGGATGAATTCCCTCATAGGTTCGGGCGGGATGGCCTGCTTTGTGACTTATTCCTTCTGCCTTTCGGCATATTTTTTCAGACAGAAGGAAAAGAAAAAACGCATAATGGGCTTCATCTTCATGGGACTCTCCCTTGTTTTTGCCTTCATGGCAAACCAGCGCTCGTCGATGTTTTCCATCATTCTCGTACTGATATTTTTCGGTACGGTTGATTATTTCACCGACAGAAAAAGATCCAAAAAGATACTCTGGTTCGAACTGGGGGCAGCAGTTTGTGCTGTTGCCGCGGTGTTTATCTTTGCAAGGGGTGTATTTGAGAAATTCTATGCAAGGCTTGCGTCCATTCCGGAGGGCTTCGGGGAAAGATCGGAAACCTGGGTCGCAGCCGTAAATGACATGAAGAACATGTGGCTCGGTGACGGACTTGGCAGCCGCGGACACAGGGCTGCTCCTTTTCAGACCTATATCGTTGCGGACGGGGGACTGGTAAAGCTCTATACGGAAATGGGCATCATCGGAACCTCGCTCATAATCTTTCTTCTGGTGCTCATCTTTTTGAAGGCCGTCAGGAAGCCGGGGAAGGTCGTCCCCGAGATCGCAGTCATAGTCTGTGCGATCCTCATGTCCATCGGATCAAATGTGCTTGAAACGCAGATCTGCGCACCTGTCGTCTACTTCGCCATAGGTTCAGCAGTACGAAAACTGAATGAGTGATTATCTTTGAGGCATCAGCATATTCTCTTGTATGGACGGCAGGTACCTGTTTTGCTCGCCTGTTTTTTCTCGCCTATGATACTAAGAAAACGCATGAGGACTTTGCACAGGCACGGGACCGGTCTCCATTCACATCCATGTTCATCTCGACCTCGCAGGTACATCCATGTACCTGCGTCCCTGATTGTTGAGCGTTTTCCAAGTATCATGACGGCTCGAAAAAGGGCGTCGCAAAACAGGCACC
>CAMVDF010000123.1 GCA_947166195.1 uncultured Lachnospiraceae bacterium | reverse complement strand
GGAAGTATCTGCAGATCCCTGCAGGCCGTGACGGGGAGTATATATTTCTGGCTGAACACATTGTTGTACCCGCCCGAGATGAACTCCGCATCAAAAAAAACAGTATAATACTGACACAGCTCATCCTCCGGCAGACGCGGCACAGAGTGCAGTGTATTGGAATTGATAAAAGCCGCCTCTCCCTGCCTCAGTTCTATCTGCCTGTCCGCGGCCATTTTGACTGAGGAGCCTTTGAAAAAATAGTTGATCTCAAAGCTGTGATGCCAGTGCCAGGGCACACTGTTCCCCACATAATCCCTCAGATCCACAAACTTGCATATACAGGGAAATGCTCCCGGAGATTCCGGGAACAGCTCCATCTTGTTTTCGTTTACCTTGAACCCTTCCGTAGATATCATATCACCACGATACCACATCCTTATATTTATGTCTATATTTTTATATTATTACAATAATAAGTGCATTTTTCGTCCTTATTTCTTGCATTATTTTTATATTTTACGTCCCGAAACCGTATTGTACCGGCCCGTCCCATGCTGCATAATATAGTCAGAAAGAAACAAACAGCCCGTTTCCGGAGGATACGGTTAAACAAAAAAGGAGGTATGGATATGAAGGTTTATAATATTTCAGACACAAAAGGATTTTTTGACAAGCTTTCAGGCTGCAAGGGAAATGTCGAACTGGTGAGCAATGACGGCATACACATCACCATCACTGAAATGGACAACAGGGACAGTCTGGATATGCTGATGCAGACATACGGAAAGGGGCTGTTCCGTGAGATGGAACTCAACTTCCTCAAGCCCTCGGATGCTGCGATGATGTGCGATTATCTGGCAGGCGAAAAGGCCGCATAAAAGATGACAGGGGGATTGTCCCCCTGTCATCTTTTTATTTCCACCAGGCGGTCTCCTTCGTAGACCATCTTCATGAAGATATCGTTCTCACCGGCAACGGTCAGATCGAATATCTTTTGACACAGTGCGTCAAACAGAGAAAAAAGGACGGAAAGTATGTTCCCGATGAGCTGAAATAAACAGATCTACATTTTGATCAGTTCATACTCTCTCGTTCCAACGCCGATCTTTTCTGCATGCTCCAAAGTCTCCGCCCATGAAGTGTTTGGATTGCTGTTCTGCCATACATTGCCGTGATCATGGAAATGAGGGGCAGCCATATTGTCACCCAGCTGGCTGTTCCTGATGGGCTCCGCCTGCTGGCAAAGATCAACGCAGGCCATATCAAGGGCGACCGGATCAAAGGATGCCAGCATCCCGATATCGGGCAGGATGGGTGCGTCATTTTCACCGTGGCAGTCACAGTTTGGTGAAACATCTGTGATAAGACTGATATGGAAATTCGGTCTGCCGGTTACCACTGCCGCCGTATATTCGGCCATGCGGCGTCCGAGCATCTGGGGAGCATCCCAGTTGTTGTTCTCGATGGCATCAAAGGCACAGGCTCCTATGCAGCGCCCGCAGCCCTTGCACTTTTCGGGATCGATGAAAGCTTTTCCGTCACTGTACACGATGGCGTCCGATCCGCATTCTCTTGCACATCTTTTACAGCCGCGGCACAGCTCGTTTATCACATGCGGCTGCCCGCTGTTGTGCTGCTGCATCTTTCCGGCACGGCTTGCGCAGCCCATGCCGAGATTTTTGATGGCACCGCCAAATCCCGCCTGCTCATGTCCCTTGAAGTGATTGAGGGATATGATGATGTCAGCATCCATCACGGCGCGTCCGATATACGCTTCTTTGCAATACTCTCCGTTCGGCACCGGTACCGTTATGTCATCGGTCCCGCGAAGCCCGTCTCCGATTATGATCTGGCAGCCCGTGGTCACGGTATTAAAGCCGTTTATATTAGCACAGTCCAGATGTTCCAGCGCATGCTTTCGGCTTCCGGGATAGAGTGTGTTGCAGTCTGTCAGAAAAGGCAGGCCGCCGTTTTCTTTTATTACATCAGCAACAGCCTTTGCATAATTAGGACGCAGGTACGCCAGATTGCCAAGCTCTCCGAAATGCATCTTGATGGCTACAAATTTTCCCTGCATATCGATGTTTGATATTCCCGCCTTTCTGATGAGCTTCTGAAGCTTCTCCGGCAGGCTCACGCCCAAAACCGTCCTGAAATCAGTGAAATAAACCTTTGATCTTTCCATAATAAAACCTCCTCTTCCGCAAATTTTTCAATATCTAAAATACATCGATACTTTCAACTGTCTTTTTGTAAACTTCCATCATCCGGCCGTGTTCTTCCTTTATAAAATCCGTCTTCCCTTCGGAGGCCGCAAGCTCAAGCTGCCCGGCAATCTCAGAAAGTTTATCGGCTCCGATGGTTCGTGAAGTACTTTTCAGGGAATGGACTGCTGTTCCATATTCATGCAGATCGTCTTTTTCAAAAAAGGTGTCAAGATCTGACATTTTCTCATTTGAAGAAGTCCGAAACTCAACCAGGAGTTCTTTGTATAATCCCTCATCATCCACGCAGTACTTCAGTGCCGCATCCGTATCAAAGCCCTTTTCCCTGAGACGGTCGAGAAAGTCCGAATCGATATCTTTTGCATCTTCAAAAGTCATTCCCTTTCCTGCGGGAAATTCCATGACCTCATATCCGACCGATTCATCAGGAGATCCTGTTGATATCTCCTGTCCGGGATCCTTTTCCGATACAGCCGAATTCTTCCCAACCGGTTCTTTCTTCAAGCTGTCAGGCAGGTACTTTTCAAGTTTTTCCTCCATTTGCACAAGTTCTATCGGCTTTGATATATAGTCGGCAAAGCCCTCCTGCAGATAGGATTCCTTTGCGCCCACCACGGCGTTTGCAGTCATCATCAGTACGACGGTTTCATCCGGGATGAGACCCTCCTCCTTAAGCTTTCTGAAGGTCTCGATACCGTCCATTTCCGGCATCATGTGATCCATGCATACGATGTTGTAGGTCCTGTTCCTCATGCGCTCGACCGCTTCGGCACCTGATGATGCCAGATCCGGTTCTATGCCGTAAAGACTGAGGAGATTTTTTGCCACCTTCAGGTTCATGAAATTGTCATCGACAACAAGCACCCTTGCTTCAGGAGCTGAAAAAGCCACGGAAATACCGGTATGTTTTCGGCTTTCTTCAAGTCTTTTATTAATATCCCCTATCGGAGACGGATCGGCAACATCCTGACGCAGGCGGAAGCTGAACTCGGATCCTTCTCCGTAAGTGCTCTTCACCTCCAAGCGGCTGTTCATCATGGCAAGAAGCCTTGTTACGATCGCTATACCAAGACCTGTTCCCTCGATATTGCGGTTCCTTTCAAGTTCCAGACGCTCAAAGGATACTGCAAGCTTTCCGATATCCTCCTCTTTGATGCCGATACCTGTATCCTTCACCCCTACATAGATCAGGACACTGTCTTCCTTCTTTTCCTCGACCCGCATGATCAGCGTGACACTGCCGCGTTCCGTATACTTCACTGCATTCGTCAGAATGTTCATTATTACCTGTGTGATCCGGACATCATCCCCGATAAGAGATGCCGGAAGATTTTGATCGACATCCACTATGATTTCGAGTCCCTTGGCTGCAGCCCTTCCCGATATGGACTGTACCAGGTTGTTGATCACGGATGAGGTGTCATATTCAACATGAAGGAGTTCCATCTTTCCGTCTTCTATCTTTGAAAAATCCAGGATGCTGTTTATCAGCGAAAGCAGGTTCTTTCCGGCATCATTGATATTGAGGGCATATTCACGCACCTCTCCGTCGGTTTTTCGAAGGATCATCTCATTCATTCCGAGGACTGCGTTTATGGGAGTACGTATCTCATGCGACATCTGTGCCAGAAAAACCGACTTGGCCCGGTTAGCGCTCTCTGCCTTTTCCCGTTCTTCCTTCAGCATCTCGATCATCAGGGCATCCGGACTTTCCACGGTATAGAAAAACGCCACATTAAATATGGTGATCGCTATGCTCGTAAACAGCAGTTCGGGCCAGATACCCTGGATAACGGTAAAACTGAACATAACAACAAGTGAAAGTGAGATGGCCTGCATGGATTTCTTTTCAAGCTTTTTCCGGTTTTTGAAAAGTATGATGGCTCCGAGAAAGAAATACGTGTATGAACACACAAAGGCCACAGTCAGAAACGGTCCGGAGGAATAATTCCCGTAGTGGGATTCTTCATAACTGAAGGGGAGAAACGTAACTGCAAGGATCGATGCGACAAGCGGTATCAGCATGTACCACCTGAACCGGAAATCCTTGTGTGCAAGGGTACAGATATACATATAGATCACAAAAAGGAGTGTCGTGATGGAAGATACAAAGATGACATGCGCACCGCGGTTTACGATCAACGGCAGCGTGTCACCGTGATTGACGGTGTATACCGTGATGATGTCGAAGACAAAATTGACCAGGGTTACGATGAGCAGTGCGGAGAAAAGTCTGTGCGCCACAGTCTTCTGCCGTTTGACCCTGAAATAGGTCCATGCGATATAGCTTACCACGCAGATACATCCGATCTCTCCGCGTATCGACAGTATAAATCCGAACAGCCCTTCTCTTACCAGATTATCCATACCCCGCCCTCCGGTACACTCCACACGAATCCTTCACTAATTTTATAGGAACAGAGACGGATGTGCAAGGGCAATCAGGTCAATCAGGGGGACGGTTCTGTGATTGACCAGGTTCACATCTGATGCCGCACGACTGCGTATTCATCGCCGTTTTTCCAATAGGGACAGTCACGGCTTCCCGCTGTCATTATCCGCGCAAAATCATCCTCATCCATGTCCATGTCGCAGACATATTCCTCCAGATCTTCATCATAGGCATAATACTGACAGTCATCGCATCTCATATGATCACCTCGTTTTCCTTCAATGATATGATACCATATTTCCTATTCCTCCGTGATCATGTTGACGGGATCGAGGCTTTTGATCCTCCGTCCGAAAAACGCTGCCGTTGCCATGGCGATGCCTGCGATAATAAGTGCCGTCAGAACATACGACGTGGGCAGTACGGAAAACACTGCCTTCCTGAAGCCAAAGATGGAAAAGGCCGACTTCATGAGATTCCTGCCGGATACAGGAGATAGCAAAAGACCTATGGCGATGCCGATGGCAATGGCCGGCATGTTTGAAAGCATGGTCTGGCGGATGAGCTGCCCCGAGGTAAAGCCCAGTGCCTTTGATACCCCGAGATTTCTCCACTCTCTTGTGATCTGCGCTCTTATTATGAGAGCCTCAACGAAGGCGACGATGAGTACGGTGAGGGCTGCTATAAAGACCGCAACCGCCTTCATTCCGGCAGAGACCACGCCCGTGGTGCCCTTTGCGGCCTCCCTGTAATCAGTCACCTCCACATCGGGATACATATCTTCAAATTCTTTTTTGAATTCGGCAAAGGTCCTCCCGGGTTTCAGGTTTATCCAGATGCTGTATTCACTGACATGCGGCGCAACACGCTCATAGCCTGAGGTCGTGATGTAGGCCATCATGCCCATGTTGTTCATGGTCTGGCAGATCCCGCACACAAGGAAGTCCTCCTCCTTGTCGCCGTTTTTTATCGTGACACGGTCACCGTATTTTGCCCCAAGCGTATCCGCAGCGGCAGATGCCAGCATGATCTCGTTCTCGTTTTCGGGCCAGCCGCCCTCCAGGATGCTGCCGCCCACGATATACCTCGTATCCGTGAATGCTCTGGTGGTTATGCTTGCAACCCTCTTTCCCACGGTATAGTTAAAGGCATACCAGGTATCTCCGTACACGGACTTCACCGTGCTCATTGTTTCTATGTTTTTCATCATGGTCTCGTTTCCGTCGGTCTCCGCATCACAGTCGAACATCCCGGCAAGGTTCAAAAGCCCCACATCATCCCTTGCATAGGAATCCACCATGCCAAAGCCGATGACGGTCGAGATCGAAAGTATCGCCATAATAAAAACGGTCCCCAGCTTGCTGCCAAACTTTCCGAAGGTCTCCTTGCATGCCAGAGTCAAAGGAACGGGCAGCGCGGTTTTTTCAAAGGAGAACACATTCTTCCTTCCGGCCTTTGCCGCAGCTCCGCCGTGGAGTGCATCAAGCACCGTGGTCTTTTTGTATTCCCTGCCAAGTACCAGAGTAAGCCCCGTCACCACAAGACAGATCCCCGCAAAGACACAAAATGCCGTCAAAGGGTCAGGGCTCTGGTTCCAGGTCAGACCCAGGGTCGCAAGTATTATGGCACCTGCAGGCTTCTGGATGAATGCTCCGAGGATGATGCCTGCAATGCTTCCCAGTCCCGAAACAAGCAGCAGCTGGAACAAAAGTACGATCACAAGCTCGCGGACCGTGTAGCCGGAAGCCTCCATTATGGCTGTGTTCTTCATGTTCAGCATGATGAAATTTTTGACCGAAAAATGAATGATCACCAATGCTATGACGAACATGATGAAGGCAAAGGCCAGCACTATGGCAATGAAGATCATGGGCAGTATCAGCGATGCCGTCTTCATCAGATCTGCAGGAAGAAAACTTGAGGACACCGTAAAGCCCGGATGTGTCTTCACGTATCTCAGACACCAGTCATTGAATTCATTGAAAAGATCGTCGGAAAGCTCGTTTCCCGTCTTGCCCGACATCCTGGCCTGTTTTGAAAAATCTGTTCTGACCGCCAGGCGTCTGAATGTCTTTTCAGGATTTTCAAATTCGATCCTGTTGTATAATTTTTCGGATACGAAAATGAGATAGGTCCCCATGTTCATGGGTGAGCAGTAGATGTTGTCCTCGTTAACGCCCGCCACCTTCAGCCGGTAGATGTTGTCGCCGATCTTGAGTTCCAGGATATC
>CAMVDF010000122.1 GCA_947166195.1 uncultured Lachnospiraceae bacterium | reverse complement strand
CCGCTTCATCAAATGAGACGCACATATAGTCATCATTTTCAAAATCCCTGATCTGCACCTGCCTCACCTCCGGATCTATGATCCAGTATTCCTTCACGCCCGCCGTGCGGTACTTGAATAGCTTGATCGAATAATCAAGTTTTTTGCTTGAAGGCGAGACAACCTCTATAACCCAGTCCGGCGCACCGTGACACCCCTTTTCATCAAGTTTTTCCTTTTCGCAGATAACCGAAACATCAGGCTCGACCAGATTTCTGTCATCATCGGAAAGATAAACTCCGAAAGGAGCCGGCAGAACCTCACAGTCCTTTCCGATCTTTGACAATCCGTTCCCGATTTCCCGTACAAGCTTTGAAATGATCCGCTGATGCACTGTGACCGGAGGCGCCATATAATAGATCTGTCCGTCGATCAGTTCAGCCCTCACATCTTCATCCAATGCTTCGATATCCGCAACAGTGTTTGAAAAAAATGTTTTTGCTTCCATGAAACCTCCTTTTTGACGTGTCTTGTCAGTATAATAAAACCGCCCGGCGCCGTGTACGCTTCAGATCCCCAGCTCCTCCTTTGATTTTCGCGTGATCTTTCCGTTTCTCACCTCATAGATGATGTCGCAGTTGCGGATGGTGGTGAGGCGGTGGGCTATTATTATCATGGTCTTTGATCCGGCAAGGGAGTCGATGGCCTCCATGACGGCAGTTTCCGTGTCGTTATCAAGAGCCGAGGTCGCCTCGTCAAGGATCAAAACCTTCGGATCCCTGTAGAGGGCACGGGCGATACCGATCCTCTGTCTCTGTCCTCCGGAAAGCTTCACGCCCATGCTTCCGATATTGGTATCAAGGCCGTCCGGCTGCTCTTTGATAAATTCATCAAGCTGGGCTTCTTTGAGGGCACGCCAGACATCATCATCATTGATGTCCTCAGGCGCAACACCGAAGGCCACATTTGCACGGACCGTGTCATCGATCATGTAGATGGTCTGGGGGATGTAGCCGACTATATTGTGCCAGGCGTGAAGATGCTCGTAAACATCGATGTCGTCAGCATAGATATGCCCCTTTCCGGGCTTTAATACACCAAGGATGATATCGGCAAGGGTGGTCTTGCCCGAACCTGAAGGTCCCACCAGAGCCACAGACATGTTTTTGGGTATCTCAAAGGACACTCCGTCGATAATGGTCTTTTCCGGTCTTGCGGGATAGGCAAAGGTGATCCCCTCACATCGGACGGCCCTGTCAAGAACGATCTTTGTCTCATCCTCATTGTCATCCTCAAGGGCCTGCCTGAGCTTTTCGATGGACTGAAGATCCTCATAGACTGCTTCAAGGGAGGGTTTGTTGAACATGATGGTTCCCACATAGCCGCTGATACGGTTAAAGGAAGGCAGCATCCTGATGGCAGCCACGGCAAAGACCGAGATCACGGGGATGAAGTTTTCCATCTCACCGCCCAGATAGATACGAAGGGCGATGAAGCCCAAAAGTCCGCAGATACAAACCGTCTCCATGATGGGACGGGGAGCGATGCTCAGGACCGACTGGCGGCGCTGGATCGAGACCTGTCTTTTGTAGGCATCATCATAGCTGTCAAGGAAATATTCCTCCTTGTTTGCCACCTTGACATCCTTGATACCCTGAAAGGCCTGAAGCAGCCATCTGCTCGTGGTGGCGGACAGTGCCCTGTTCCTCTGGCCGTACTGTGTAAGCTTTTTTCTGAATATCCCCAAAACCACCATCAGGAAAAGAGCCATCAAAACCAGGATCATGATGGTGGTCGCCACATCCTGCATCAAAAGGAAAACAACGAGGAAGGCACAGGTACAGCCCTCCGTCACCAGCTGGATCACAGCCAGAACCACGGAGAAAAAGCCGTTTACATCCGAGGAGCAGTTCCTGATGAGCTCCATGACATTGTGGTCTACATGAAAGAGGTATTCCTGACTGAGATAACATTGCATGATGCGGTAGGAAACCCGCCTCTGGTTGTTGTAGGTATAGCGGTACTGAAGATTGTACATGTAGAGGATGTAGATGTTTTTGACGATATAGACAACTATGAGGGTGAGCGCGGCTGCCAGGACATAGGTCCTGATATCCGAAAGGCCGAAGGTCTCTCCAATGAGGCGCAGCCACTTGTTGGTATGGATCACCTCAGGTTTTGTGACTATATTGACCAGAGGAAGTACGGCAGAGACTCCCAGGGTTTCAAGGAAGGCTCCGCCGATGATCACCAGCATCAGCACAAAAAGTCTCATCTTCTGGCCGCGGTCAAGTATGTAGTTGATCTTTTTCAGCATGTAAATGCCCATGACTTCCTACCTGTCCTATCAGATCTCCTTCACCCACAGTCCATGGAGGTTGCAGTATTCGTAGGCTGCAACTGCCTTTTCACCATCTGCAAGCACAAATACTGCCTCAGGCTTTTCTCCGGGCTTTAAGTACTTTGTCTGAAATCCGTTTGAAGTCTCAAGTACGATAAACTGAATGAAATGCTCCTCAAGCATGGGATGCTCTGCCTCTCCCACCTTTACGGTTATGGTATTCCCGGCAACCGAAACCGCAGGCACATGCTTTTCAAAAGCCCCGTCGGTTGCTCCGGGGACCAGCTCCTTCATGGGCTCCCCGCAGCAGACCACGGGCACACCGCTGTCGTTTAACTTCATGATGATATTTTTGCAATGCTCACATCTGTAGAACTTCATTTTTCATTCCTCCCTGTCAAAGAATACTTTGATAATAACTACATTTCATTATAATCCAAAAACGGGGATTTGGATATATGGGACACAGATACGTCCCCTGTCCCACTCAGACAGCATCCGGGCCCAATGTGGATTTTACGAACACTTCAAAGCGTGGCAGGATCATTTTCAAATGCCCATATTCTGATCCATTTATCAACCCCTTATCGATCAGCCTGTTGCGATACACTCCAAATTCCGAGGAATCCATGCCGATTGATTCACGTATATCCTTAACCCTGTCGGAATCACTTTCCGAAACACCCCGCATGACTCTTTTTTCATTTTCACTCAGTTCCGACCATATCTTGTCATAAACAAATTCCGCAAGATACTGGTCGAATTTCACGTCAATATTGAACTGATCCGGCTGTTTTTCATCTGATCCGCATAATTCTTCCCAATACAGATATCCCAGCACCTGAAATGCGAAAGAGTATCCTTTTGTATACCACGCCATTTTTTCAGCCTGTCCCCTGTCAACTTTCAGAACCTTCATATAATCAGCGATCATTGCAGTTACATTGAGCGGCTGCAAAACATGTTCCTTTGCGCGGTAAAGAAACGTAAGGGATTTATCATTTTTTATCGCATTGATATTCTCTTTCAATCCTGTCATAAGAGTGTATATCTCATAACCCGCCCTGGCATAAGCCGACATACTGTGTGAGAATTCTCCGATGCCTTTTGAATATGTCACTTCGTCTATGGCTACCAGAACTCTTTTCCCCTCTTTTTTCAGCACTTTGAGCATCATATCGAGTGCATCGTTCGCGTTTGATGCCACAGCTCCGGGATTTTCGATTGACACGCCAAGCCCCAAAATGGATATATCTACTTTTGCCTTCAAAAAAAGAGATTTGAGTTCCGAATGTCTGTACAGTCCCCTGACCAATGCATCTATGATATCTCCAAGAGGATTTTCTATATCCACCGTGACCCAGTCATCTTTTTTATCCATGATGCGAAGAATCTCCGCAAGCATAACGGACTTCCCGGATCCTCTGACACCTGTGACAAAATGTCCTCTGAAGGCCGGTATGTTTTTCATGAGATCCAAGGTTATCTCTTCCGTGAGACTTTTCCTGGAAATATACTGCGGCGGTATGAAACTAAACTGCAAAGTGTAGGGATTGTTCTCCAAGCGAAATTCCATCTTCAACACCCCAGAAATGGATTTATAACTTTTGTTTCCGTTTATAACTCTTTATAACTTTTATAAAAATTTATAACTCTTTATAACTTTTGTCAAGCAGAATGTGAACTTCCACGATAAATACTCCCTGAAAATCGCTTGTAAAACATTTATTGTAGATAAAGAATGTTGTATTGGAGTCCAGATTGGTTAAGATTAAATGTTGTAAATATCCGCCTTATACTTATCCAGATTTCCCCTGATCCACTCAATAGTCTCCGCTATCCCCTGCTCAAAGGTGTATTTCGGACTCCAGGATGTCAGTGTCCGGATCTTTTCATTGGATCCGAGGAGTCTGTTCACTTCGCTCTTTTCAGGTCTGAGGCGTTCCTCATCGCAGACTATCTTTGCAGCAGGGTTTATCTGTCCGATGATCTCACGCGCCAGATCACCTATCGATATCTCCTTTTGAGTGGCAATATTTATCTCTTCGCCTATGGTTTTGTCACTTCTGTAGATCTCTATAAACCCGTTTGCTGTGTCCTTCACATAGTTAAAGTCCCTGGTGGGTGTCAGGCTTCCAAGCTTGATCTCATCCTTTCCTGACAGGAGCTGTGTGATGATGGTCGGGATAACGGCCCTTGCGGACTGTCTGGGGCCGAAAGTATTGAAGGGCCTTACTATGGTCACAGGGAGCTCAAACGACCTGTAAAAGGACTCGGCAAGCCTGTCAGCGCCGATCTTGGTCGCCGAGTAGGGCGACTGCCCCTGGAAAGGATGCTTTTCGTCTATGGGGACATATTTGGCCGTACCATAAACCTCTGAGGTCGATGTAATAAGAACCCTCTCAACCCCCAGATCCCTGGCAGCCTGCAATACATTTAACGTACCCTTGATATTCGTATCCACATAAGCATCAGGGGAATGATAACTGAAAGGAATGGCGATCAGAGCTGCCAGATGAAAGACCGCATCACACCCCTCCATTGCGGTTTTGACACCATGAGGATCCCTGATATCTCCGGTAAACACCTCCACATGGTCCATCACATCTTTGGGCAGGCTGTCAAGCCATCCCCAGGTATTAAAGGAGTTATACAAAACAAAGGCTTTGACCTCAAAGCCCTGTTTCACCAATTCCTCAGTTAAGTGGCTTCCGATAAAACCCTCGGAGCCGGTCAGTAAGATCTTTTTCATAGTTTGTAATCTCCCGGTAAACTGTAAAATTGTTTCTTCAGATCGATATCTTTACCCAAAAAGCTGATGCTCTTTTCAACAATCCTCTCCGCCGCATGGCCGTCACCATAGGGATTTTCACACTCCCTTGCGATCTTCTGTCCTTTTTCGGACAAGGCAAGCCCGATGGTATCCCGTATGGACTTTTCATCCGCCCTGCAGTCAAATACCGACGAAGCCCGAAGCCTTCCTCTTTGTCTGTCTCCGATATTCACTGTCGGTATATGCATGGCCGGTGTCTCAACTATCCCCGAGGAAGAATTTCCGACAACACATTTTGCATACTTCATCAAAGACAGATACCGGATCCTGCCCAAAGAGGCATATACATGTATATTATCATACATCCTGCCGGCTTCGTCGAGATATTTGTTTATCTCCTCTCCGCCAAGATCCGAATTGGCTTTTGTCACTATGACCTCAAGAGGCAGTCCGGCAAGGACTCCGACAAGGTCCTTTACCTCTTTCATCCCGGTCTGATCGATGGTTTCAGGATGGTAGGTGCAGATAATAAAATCACAATCCGAAAGCCCCACAGACTCCAGAGCCTCCTCCTTTGTCATCAGGTTTTCGTTTAAGATATTGTCGATGCTTGTGGACCCGACATCAAAAACCCTCTCCGGGTCCTCCCCAAGCTGGATGATCCTCTGCCTTGACTCCCCGTTTGTGGGAAAATGAAGGTAACTCATCTTGGTGATGGAATGCCTGATCACATCATCTATGGCACCTTCCGAAATATCGCCGCCTCCGATGTGAAAGACCGGGATCCTGCAGATCATCGCGGCGATGACCACGGCCATGATCTCATATCTGTCCCCCAGTACCATCACCGCATCATATCTGTTCTTCGAAAAGCAGTCAGTGAAGCCTTGTATGGTATCCGAAATATTCTTTGCTATATCAGTCTCATCTGCAGATCCCGTGCTGCATACGATCCTTTCATCGATCCTGATACCGTCTCTTTCGATCTCATCCACGGTATTCCCGAACCTGCCACTTAAATGAGTCCCCGTTACAAGCAGACTGCACCTGAAATCATCACTTTCAAGTGCACGGAATCTGCTGATCACGGGATACAGCAGGCCATATTCAGCTCTGGTAGAGGTAATAACTGCTATTGTTTTCACTATTCTTCAATCTCCGCTGATTTTGTATGTTTGGCTTCATAAATATTATATTTTTTCTTCGCCTTCCAAATAAGCAATCAAAAATCCCATATCCGTTCTGGGATTACATTCAACTGACGGCCATTCACAATCGGTATAGTATTCTGCTAATATTTGCGAATTCTTAACGGCTTTTTTCATTTCATCTTTGCAGTCTTCAAAACAATCTCTATTCTTCTCGTAATCAGGAAGATACCTTCTCAACTCTTTTATAACCGCATTGCCATCCTTAAATTGTTTTGTCGTATACTTAAAATGCAGCAAAAACCAAACTTCAAATGTTGGGTTGGACGCAACAAAACTAACCGCTGTATTCGTGTTGCTCTGCGCCAGTGCTAAGATTTTTTGAGCCTTTGCAGGATCATTGTCAATATCCAGAACAACAAATCCCAGATCACCGTTTTTCACCGACAAATCCAGCTCTTCCCACTTGGCTGTCAGGGCATTATAAAGAGAATCCGCATCAGTTTTGTAACCGGCTTTTACAAAACGGATACCATAACTCTTTTCCTGATCTTGAAAATGTGATAAATACAGTACTTCCGTCTTATTC
>CAMVDF010000121.1 GCA_947166195.1 uncultured Lachnospiraceae bacterium | reverse complement strand
AAAAAAGCTCCGGCAAAAAAGACGGCACCTGCAAAAAAGACAACAGCTGCAAAAAAAGCTGCACCCGCAAAAAACAAGACAGCCGGAAAAAACAGCCGCAGGAAAAAATAAAAAATGTCATTATTCATCGCGATACTTGATGATGATCCCGCAGACAGAAAGCAGTCCGAGCGGCTGCTTTCAAGAGAGCGGGATGTCCGGTTGAAACAAAACGAGGTCATATATTTCGACACTTATGGCAGCAGGGATGCCATACTTCCCTACTGTACGAAATATGACCTTTTTTTGATCGACATCTCCCACTCATCTCCCGACGGCTTCATGGTGGCTGTAGACCTTGAGCACCACGGTGCCAAAGGCCGGATGGTCCTTGCCTCATCCACCATCGATTACAGATCCCGCTACAAAGAGCACGAAGACTTCATATTTGTTGAAAAACCTCTGTATCAGAAGCATTTTTCAGAGCTTGTGGATATCGCGCGCGATCACAGAAAGAATCAGATCCCCCGCATTGAGCTTCGGGGAGAAAAAGATACCATTCATGTCACTTTGGAAGAGATCCTCTACCTGAAGGAAATGGGGTATTATACCATAGTCGCCCTAACAGGCGACCGTTCGTTTCACATGTCAGGCGGTCTGAACAGGATATGCCGCGAACTGTCCCCGGACAGGTTCATTTACATCGACAACAGGACCATAATAAATACGGCCCACGTCGCATCCCATGAAAAAAATTCTTTCAGGATGTCTGACGGAGCCGTTATCCGTTTCAGCATCTTCAACAGATCAAAAATTCTCAAAGCCTGGCAAAACCAGCTGTAAATCCACGTGGGACAGGGGTGCTAAACGTCTGGTAGACGTTTGTCCAGCACCGACCGGAGCGGAGCGGAGACCGTATCTCTGTCCCATTTTTATGTCAACCAAAAAAGTACAAACTGAAAGGACGATTCTTCTGTAACGGTATCCTGCGATACAAAAGAACCGTCCCCTTTGATACACCAAAATATTACAGCTTGATATTCTTTAAAAGTCCCGCCATACTGGTGGTCAGCTCCTCGCTCTTTGGAAGCTCGATCCTTTCATCAGCTGCTTCCTCCGTGCTCTCAAGGAGATCCTTGATCGAAAGGCTGATCTTCCCATCCTTTATCTCCACGATCTTTGCTTTAACCTCTTCTCCCTCCTTCAGCTTCACTCCGGGATGCTTGATCCTTTCGTTGCAGATCCTGGAAATATGAACAAGTCCCGAAACCTTGTCTCCCAGATCAATGAATGCTCCGTAGGGCATGAGGGTTTCAACCTTTCCGGTGACTATATCTCCCACATGGAAGCTGTTCCTCTTTTCCTCAAGCTCTTTGTCTGCCTGTTCCTTTAATATGACCTTTGCCGAAAGAACCAGTTTTTTTCTGTTGGGATCACAGGTGATCACCCTGACTTTCAATGTCTTTCCCAGATATTCATCCAGGTTTTCCACAAAATCAAGGGAAATCTGGGATGCCGGAATAAAGGCCCTGATCTCTTCCACGTAGGCGATGAGCCCGCCGTTTACCATGCCTCCGACCTTCACCTCAAAGTCCTCTCCCGAATCCTTCAGTTCCTTCACATGCTGCCAGGCGGCTGCATTTGCCGCTTCATCCTCTCCTTCGACCTTGCCGCTCATAACATCTCCGTTTTCAAGCCTTTCGAAGGATTCATCCAGTTCCTTTTTGAAATCGTCCATTGTCTCTGCCATTTTTTCTCTCCTCTGATTTTATTATTTTAGCTCAAGTGGGACAGGGGACGTTTCTGTGTCCCACCTGCAGAATCTACTGCGCCGCACCCGCGCCAAAAAGCGGATCCGCCGCTGCCTGTCCTCCGTTTGTCAGATCGATCCCCCGGAGCACCTGTTCAGGCGTTGTGGCTGCAGGCGTTTCTGTGTTGCCGGTATCGTTTGCCCCGTTATTATTATTCTGACCATCACCCTCGTTTTCGGCACCGTTGCGCAGGTAAGTCCTTGCGCTGTCGATGAATTCCGAATCGGGGAAATTGTTCACCAGCGAGCTGAAAAGTTCCGTCGCCTTGTCCGAATCCCCCAGATTTCTGTAGGAGGAAGCCAGATAATAAAGGACTCTGTCATTGGTCGGATCTATATTGAAGGAATTTTGCAGATTGGTGATCGCCTCGTTGAAATTGTCCCCCTCATAGGCCTGCATACCCTTCTGCGTATACTCCTCGGCAGCCTTTTTTGAAACATTGGAATTGAGGTATCCGTAGAGATCCTTGAAGGCATCGGAATATACCAGCTCTCCGTCCTCCGTGTTCTCCCCGGCAAGGCCTTCAAGAATATTTGAGGTTGCAATGACCTCATCCGGATGCTCGATATAGTTCAGCGCCGCCTTTGCCAGGATGTCGTACATCTCCACGACACTTCCGCCTCCGGACAGTGTCTCAATACGGTCGTTCAAATCCCTGTTTTCCTGAGTCAGTGCATTTATTCTCTTATTAAGCTCATCAATGTCCGCGCTCTTTGCCGTCAGCTCGTTGCTAACCTGCACCATCTCATCACTGTTTTCGGCAGCCGACGAACGGATCCGGGCCGGCAGCACCAGAAACCACATGAGCGCTATGCCCACGGCAAGTCCGATGATGATGTTCAAAAATGTGGAGGAACCGCCCCGTTCCGGAGTGTTCAGAGGCTGGATGATGGTCTCATTCCCGCTCTGGTAAACGATGGAGTCGTTGGATGCCCTGGTGTGCGATCCACCTCTCCTCGAGGAGGGAAGCGCGTTTCCGTCCCGTTCTTCAAGCGCCGCCTCCGCCTCCCGCAGGTAGGATAATAAAAGCGTATTGTTTTTGTCTATCCTCCGCCCGTTTTCAAGGGTCTTTCTCGCGCGTCCGAATTCCCCCGCATGAATGTACAAAAGCCCCAGCAGCTGATATGCGACTATCAGATTGGAATTCATCTGCAAAACTTTTTTCAGCTGGATGATGGCCAGATCGTAGCTTTCCTGATAACAATAGGAAAGGGCCTGATTGTATTTCTTCAAAGACTGGTTAATGCCGGAAAGACGGGTGGGATTTGACTGTATCTCCTCAATAAAATCATCCGCCACATTTCTCTCGGGCTTGATATTCTTGCTTATGACCCACTCGGAAAGTGCGGCAACTGCCTCTCCCATCTCAAAGTACACAAGCCCCAAAAGGTTTCTGGCGTCTATATTATTTCTGTTGCATTTCAGGCTCTGGCGCAAAGACTCAACAGCGCCCGAAAGATCCCTGACCTGCGCTTTTTTCAGCCCGTCGTTATAATACATGTTAGACAGGCGCATTATCCTTCTGTAGATTCGTATGTCGGTGCCGCAGTTTGTACAAAAATCATTTCCGGACAAAACGGCACCGCAGTTAAAACACCTCATCTGGCGTGCTCCGGCTCACTTCATTCTAAACAGCCCGAAATACCCTGGTTTCCGGACGGTCATCTTCATTCTTCATATATACGGCTTGCCTCGGCAAGCTGTATCATGAGATCCACAACGTCGATCACATCGGTGTTGTGGATGTATGTTTCCGCATCCTCTACTTCAAGCGAAGGATGGAATTTTTTCAGTTCTTCTTCAAAATCTATCATAGTATGAACCTCTGACAAATCTCTACTATATCTTAAATACTCAATTATTTCAACGGTGAGACAGGGGACGTTTCTCTGTCCCACTTTTATGTCAACCGTAGTGTCTTAACACCGCCGGCTTGTATTGTGTATTATGAAAAGCGGTTTGATTTACATAATTTTGGGACACAGATACGTCCCCTGTCCCAGATTTACATAATTTTGGGACACAGATACGTCCCCCGTCCCACTACACGTAGTTCACCACCGGGTGTACCTCCAGGTCGCCGTTCTCGTTTTTGCGAAACTCCACATGGCGTTTTTCCGGATCCGTGACGGTGTACTGCTGGCCGTCAACCTGCACCACGGTACCATTGTATACCGTATCCGTCACATAGACCTTGGCATCCTTTGCCCTGTCAAAAAGTGCAGTCAACTCATCATATTTTTTCTGGGCAGAATTGAGCACAGCCATCTTTTCGATCCTGCTTTTTACCATTTCGCCCTTCGTTTTGATCTCCAGATCATCGGCCGAACCCATGCGGATCTTTTTTTCCAGCATTTCCTCCTTTGCAACGATGCCCCTTATCGCTTCCTTTGCCAGCTTGATCTGCTGTTCAAAAACGACCCTCTGTCGGAACAGGCTGTCCCTGATCCCGCAGGCCACCACCGTGCGGATGAAGGCATCATTACCCGCAAACTTTGTCTCGACTCCCAACATGCCGTAGACATTTCCGGCCACTATGCTTCCAAGCTTTGCCGTGGTACGCACCACGCCCTTTGCCACCACAGTGCTGTCCAGAATGTAGTTTGTATTAACATCCCCGTCGGCATGCACGTTCGCATACTCTATGAAATCAGCATTCACATTTCCGTGCGCAGAGATCTGGCTCTTTTCACCGCCCAGTATCCCGCCCTTTACTATGACATCGGTACCGGCGACAATATTGCCTCCCTCCAGCGCCCCGTCGATGGTCACGCTCTTTGTGGCAGTCACCGTCACACCGATGGAAACACTTCCGTGAATGATCACATCCCCCTTGAAATCCACATTGCCAAAGACATTATCTATATCATTGGAAAATTCCTGCACATCCGAGATCTTGATGGCTGAGTTCGTAACCTCGACCCTGCCCGGGATCTTTGCCCTGTATATCATATTCTCGGGATTGTAATCCACGTTCGTGCAGGCAAGCGGCCGCAGATCCTTTGCAGGCTTTGCGGGCAGCACCTTTGCCTTCACATCGGAGCCTGCCGAGCCCTTGATCGCAGGATGATACATGGCGATGATATCATCAACGTCCACGCAGGTAATGATATTCACGCTGGTGTAATCCACCGAACCGTCTTCCCTGATTACCGGCTTTTTGTTCTTTTCCACATCAAAGATGAACTCGTAGTAGCCGTCCTGGCCCTCCTCCGGGCTTTTTCCCGTGGCAACCAGAACCTCGCGGTCGTAGATCCCCTTCTTGATCATGGCATTGATCCTTGAGGAATTGAGCCCGTACACCACTCCGTTTGCCGTCAGAATGTCCTGAATATCGGAATAACCGTATGTCTGCCCTTCCTCCGGCTTCTCAAGCTTGAGCCACGCCTCCATATTGCTGTTTCTCAGCATGACTATATGATTCGGTTTTTTCGTGATCTCATCAGCCATAGCACACCCGCTTTCAGGCAGTCTTCCATAATAAAAACCTACTTCATCAGCTCCAGTCTTTCCTTCACTTCCGAAAGCATCTTTTCGTAGTTGGATCGTTTTTCCTTTTCTTCCTCAATCTTTGCAGCCGGCGCCTTGCTCAAAAACTTCTCGTTGGAAAGCATGGAATCCGACCTTTTCAGCTCACCTTCAAGCCTTTTAACTTCCTTTTCAAGCCTTGCCTTTTCCTCCCCGATATCCACCAGCTCGGCAAAAGGCATATAGAGCACGGCATTGGGCACTACGACGGAAACCGCATCATCGGGGATTCCCGTCTTGTCCTTTTGATATGTCACCTTCTCGGCACTTGCAAGCACCCTGAAGAAATCCTCTGATGACTCAAATGCGCCCAGCACCCCGTCCTTTTCCGAAACCACCGTCACATCGGCCTTTCTCGACGGAGCAACATTCATGGTGGAGCGTACATTCCTGATACCCTTCACCGCTTCCTTTACAAGCTCCACGCCCCTTGCCTCATCAGGATAGGAAGATTCCGGATCATACACCGGAAACTGTGAGATCATAATGGATTCAGGCATGGACTCATCAGCCGTGGCCTCTTTTATTATGCAAAAGATCTCCTCCGTCACGAAGGGCATATACGGGTGCAGGAGCTTGAGCGCCATAATAAGAACGTGCCTGAGCACATACCTTGCGGCATTGCCCGCTGCCTCATCCTCTGCACGCAGTCTCGGTTTGACCATTTCTATGTACCAGTCGCAGTATTCGTCCCAGATGAAATCGTAGATCTTTCCCGCAGCGATCCCGAGCTCGTATTTTTCCATGTTCTCGGTGACCTCGCGGACGGTATCGTTCATCCTTGTAAGGATCCATCTGTCTGCAGTCTGAAGATCGCTCTTTGCTGGCTTCGTGATAGTCTTTCCCTCAAGATTCATCAAAACGAATCTTGATGCATTCCAGATCTTGTTGGCAAAATTCCTGGAAGCCTCTATCCTGTCATATGAAAATCTCATATCGTTTCCGGGCGCGTTGCCGGTTATGAGGGTAAATCTCAATGCATCCGCGCCGTACTTTTCGATGACCTCCAAAGGATCGATGCCGTTGCCCAGCGACTTTGACATCTTCCTGCCCTGCTCGTCGCGCACCAGTCCGTGGAAGAGCACCGTCTTAAACGGCCTTTCACCCATCTGTTCGTAGCCTGAAAAGATCATCCTGATGACCCAGAAAAAGATAATGTCATATCCTGTGACCAGCACATCCGTGGGATAAAAATACTTAAGCTCCGGTGTCTCATCAGGCCAGCCCAGGGTAGAAAAAGGCCAAAGTGCCGATGAGAACCAGGTATCAAGCGTATCCGGATCCTGTTCCATGTGGGTGCCGCCGCACTTCGGGCACTTTTCCACATCAGTCCGCGATACCACAAGCTCACCGCAGTCTTTGCAGGTGTAGGCCGGGATCCTGTGTCCCCACCACAGCTGCCTTGAAATACACCAGTCGCGTATATTATCCGTCCAGTTGTAATAGGTCTTTGCCATGCTTTCCGGAACAAGCCTGATATCGCCGTCCTTCACGCCCTTTACAGCAGGCTTGATAAGTTCGTCCATCTTTACAAACCACTGCTGCTTGACCAGAGGCTCGATGGTTGTCTTGCATCTGTCATGGGTGCCCACATTGTGGGTGTAGTCCTCTATCTTTAC
>CAMVDF010000120.1 GCA_947166195.1 uncultured Lachnospiraceae bacterium | reverse complement strand
GGAAGCATGGTCTTTTTTTCTTTTTTTGCACCGAAATCTGTTTTGAAAAAAAGGATAGTGACATCGGACTGGGGTCCGGTTCTGGAAAGATACGGTTATATCCCGGCTTTTGTGAAGCAGACTATGTGTGAGATATCAGGACCAGTTGAAAAACCGGAATCATACAGCCGGAATGAAACGGTGAACAGAATCAGTGAGTTTTATACGGAAAGGTCCGGAGCAGGAAACAGGCCTGATATCATTTTCATCCTGAATGAGACTTTTTTTGATCTGGAATCTGTCATTGATCTGAAACCGGATGGAGAAGTGCTGAGAAATTATTATGGGATCAACGGAGCAATCAGGGGCAGGACGGTCGCACCAAAGATCGGAGGAGGAACAAATGCATCAGAGTATGAGAGCCTGACAGCGAATTCTCTTCATTTGATGCCATATGTGATGACCCCGTTTAATGTTGTGAACCTGAACGGTGCCAACACGGTCCTGACATATCTGAAGGGGATGGGTTACAAAACCTTTGCAACTCACCCGGGTGAGACCTTCAGCTACAGGAGAAACACAGCATACCCGGCTATGGGCTTTGACGGGATCACATTCGGGAAGGATTACAAGGATCCGGAGTATTATGGAAAAAGAACGGAGTATATTACCGACGGTTCCATGTATGATAATCTGATCAGGTGGTACGAGGAGGAGTCTCGGGGTGATGAGCCGGTCTTTTATTATGGACTGACCATCCAGAATCATGGTGACTGGAATGTTAATCCCGAAGGTGAGGCCCTGGTGCATGCAGGAAAGGATTTTGGAAAGTACACCGGGATTTTTAATGAGTTTTTGTCGTGTATCAGGCTTTCAGACGAGGCTTTTTTGAAGCTGACAGAGTATTTCAAAACGGTTGACAGGGATGTGGTTGTTGTGATGACCGGAGATCATTCGCCGAGTTTTGTGAAGGATAAGGATTTCCATGATATGGGTGGAAGGGATGATCTGTTGTCGCTTTCGTCTACTCCGTACATCATCTGGTCCAACAGAGAACTGAAGAAACCGGAAAAATCCGATGTGATCAGCATGCCGTTTTTATTACCCTCAGCTTTTGAAGCGGCAGGGATGAATATGTATCCGTACTTTGAGTTCCTTTCAAAGCTGAGGAAGGATGTGCCCGTTCTTGTGAGAGAGGATGACAATGAACTGTCAGAGTCACAAAGGAAGCTGCTGGGCAGATACTACTCCTTTGAATATCTGAACTACACGGAACCGGATGTGACAGGAAAATTCTGGATGCCGTGACTTTTTTGATGAAAAAACCGAAAACTTACCATAACTACCCCGAAAACCGAAAACTTACCATAACTTTGTAAAAACGTGTAAACTCACCATAACTTTTCACGAAATCTGTCAAATCTGTCAAATCTACCCTGAAGTAAGAAATCTGTCAAATCTGTCCCGGTGTATCAGATCTGAATACCGGGAATTTGTCATTGCCCGATTATGACGGTAAAAAGACATTGCAGCCCGGATCCGGATACTCCGGGCGGCAACAGTATTATCCGGAAAGCTGGCATGCGTGACAGTATGCCGAAACTGTTCAAATTGAACCGCAAAACGAAGTTATCATAAAAAAATACGGGTGTAAACTCTTATATTTAATTATGGTATTAAAACTATGCCTTTGAGCAATATTACCGGAGAGGCGGCCGGTTTGAAAAAAGATGCGTCAGGTGCTATAATTAATCGTCTGTGTCATGATGCAGAATATAATGAGATTTCAAGAGGAGAATAATAAAAATGGCAAGATCGGGAAAGGCAAAGGCTGCTGTGAGCGCAGCAGACAGATCACCGGTTTCAAAGAAGCTGTTAAAGGAGATCACGGCGGTTTATGTGTTCTTCATGTTTGCGATTTACCCTCTCTACTATGAGAACAAGTATTACAACATGGGAGAGGCAAAGTGGCATTTCTTCAAATGGGTCACTCTGGTAGCCATGATCCTGCTCGGTATTGTGTTCATATGGTATCAGGTCCAGTTGTATACCGAAAAAAAGATAAAGTCATACTGGGACCTGAAGGCGACATCTATCATAGACAGGTTTGTGCTGGCCTACGCCCTGCTTGCCATCCTGTCCTTCCTCTTTTCTCCATACAAGGATTATACACTGGTGGGTTACGACGGATGGTATATGGGTCTGATCGCCCAGCTGGCCTTCTGTCTCCTTTATTATTTTGCATCGCGTTTCTGGAGATGGGATGAGATCTGCCTCATTATATACCTTTCGGTCTCAACTGTAGTATTTCTGCTCTGTATCCTGAACCGTTTTTATAATAAGGACTTTTCGATTGTTGCGATCACCGATCCTCTCCAGATGTATCTGGATCTTGATGAAGGTTATATCATAAACTTCATTTCAACCCTCGGTCAGGCAACCTGGTTTTCAAGTTATATGGTGCTGGTATATCCGGTCGGTGTCTTTGCTTTCTGGTATTACGACAAAAAGGTGGTCAGGATACTTGCCGGGATCTATACGCTGGTATGCTGCATGACCATGATCACGCAGAATTCGGACAGTGCTTTTGCCGCATATTTTGTGATACTTGCCGGGCTTTTCTGTTTCTCCTTCAGGGAAAACAAGTATATGAAGAGATTTCTGGAGATCTGCATCCTGCTGTTTGCCGGATGGAAACTTGTCGGAATCCTTCAGACGATATTCGCAAAATGTGCGATCGAGCTTGCCGGGACAATGATGGGATTTTCAAAGGGAAATATCACATGGGTGCTGCTGGCTCTGGCTGTGGCAGCGTATGTATGCTTCTCTATGCTTGACAAAAATGAAAAGATCGACATCAGGAAGCTGAAGATCATAAGGACGATCGTTCTGATACTGATCGGTGTGGGGATTGCGGCTATCGTGACCTATGTGGCTCTTAATACCACCGGTGCTCTTGCGGGAACCCCGCTTGAAAGCGACAACAATTACCTCCTTTTTGATACATATTGGGGAAATAACCGTGGCTCTTCATGGATGGTGACGGTAAAAACTTTTGTACAGTGCGATTTTATGAGAAAGCTCTTTGGAGCAGGCCCCGACGGGTTCTACAATCTGGTCTATACCTACTGTGCGCCCGAACTTATCGAGAAGTGGGGCGAGAATACGGTGCTTACCTGTGCACATAATGAATGGATGACGGCAGTCATAAATGTCGGAGTATTCGGCGCCATAGCCTATACGGGCATTTTTATCGCCGGTATCGTGAGGTTTGCAAAGAAATCCGTGGAAAGACCCGAGGTCATTGCAGTGGTGCTCTCGATCCTTGGATATATGTCACACAATTTCTTCTGTTATCAGCAGATCATCTGCACGCCCTCCATCTTCCTCATCATAGGTATCGGAGAATGTCTGTGCAGATACGGGCTTAGACCTATCTGGGAGGAAGACGGGTATCTGAATGCTTGATCATCTGATCGTCGGAGCAGGGCTTTTTGGAGCGGTCTTTGCAGCAGAGGCAAAAAAGGCCGGAAAGAAGGTGCTGGTCCTTGAAAGGCGTGACCATATCGCCGGAAATGTTTATACCGAAGAAGTTGAGGGGATCAATGTCCACAGGTATGGGGCGCATATCTTTCATACTTCAAATGACAGGGTATGGGAGTATGTGAACAGACATGCCGTGTTCAACAGGTTCACCAATTCTCCTCTGGCGAGATACGGTGAAGAACTTTTCAACCTTCCCTTCAATATGAACACTTTTCATACTCTTTGGGGTGTTGTGACCCCGAAGGAGGCAAAGGAAAAGATAGAAAGCCAGATAGAAGAGGCAAAAGCATCCGGGATCAGAGAGCCGCAAAATCTTGAGGAACAGGCTCTCCTTCTCGGAGGACGAGATATATATGAAAAGCTCATTAAAGGCTATACGGAAAAGCAGTGGGGACGAAAGGCCTCGGATCTCCCTGCGTTCATCATCAGAAGACTTCCCTTCAGATTCACCTATGACAACAATTATTTCAATGACAGGTATCAGGGTATTCCCGTGGGCGGGTATACCCGCATGGTTGAGAGCATCCTTGACGGTGTCGATGTGAAGACGGGAGTTGATTATCTCAAAGAAAAGGACTCTTTGGAGTATGCCGCAAAAACAGTGATCTTTACGGGGATGATAGACGAGTATTTCGGTCGGAGTCTTGGACCTCTCGAGTACAGGAGCCTCAGATTTGAGGAGGAGATCCTTGATGTTCCGGATTTTCAGGGCAATGCGGTGGTCAATTATACGGAGTATGAGATCCCCTATACAAGGATCATAGAGCACAGACATTTTGAGCCCGAAAATGAAAGGGCAAGCCGTGAAAAGACGGTCGTCACAAAGGAGTATCCGCTTGAATGGAACGGAAACAGGGAGCCGTACTATGCGGTAAATGATGAAAAAAACAATGCCCTTTACAAAAAATACGAAGAACTTGCAAAAAAAGAGGAAAATGTCATTTTTGGAGGCAGGCTCGGCCAGTACAGATATTTTGATATGGATGATACGATAGATGAGGCGCTGAAGCTTGCAGACAGGATATTATAGCATAATAAAAACAGGAGCCGTTTTGCGACTCCTGTTTAGCAATATCCATTGAACATCATGCCGGAATACATGCTTGTGATATAGGGATTCGGGAAATTCTTTCCCGGATTTTTGTATTCCACCACCACCCGGCTGGTATATTCCATAGGATTCAATGAGATCTCGGCAGCCTTGTTAACAAGAGTATTTGTGAAGTTTGTGATGGCTTTCAGAGTGTCATGCGGATCTCCCTCTCCGGCTGAATGAGCCAGAAGGTTCCTGTCGATATTCAGCAACCCGTCGTCGTCAAAGGAAAGTCCCACCGCATCAAGCTCGTTCTGGTACTGGGAGCGGATGCTCATCATCTGTGAGTTGAACTTTGTGGATCTGCCGTAGCTTTCGGTATATTCGGCAGCCTTTCTCATGAAATCGTTGTAGCCTTTGACCAGACCGGAAATGTTTCCTACGAGAGATTCGATATCGGGCCTGAGTCCGACCGTGACGGGAGAGTCCTCGTCATTCTGTCCGGTCAGGGTTATCTCGTAGACCTTGTCTATGGTGAACGAATTTGAATATGCCGAATGCTCGGAGCCGTTCAATGCAAATATCGCATTGGATGAAGGACTTGTAACATCAGAGATACCGAAGTACTCGACTGCTCCTGAAGCCTTGCTGGTATTGTCATCTGATACGGTGAATACATCCCTGCCGTCAACCTGTTTTCCGGTAGCGATACTCTCAAGACGAAGAGCGGAAAGACCGGTGCCGTCGGATTCGACTGTGGCATTTACTCCGATGTTTGAACGGTTAATGAGTCTGGCCAGCTTTTCCTGCATGTCTTTGTTCGTATCGCCGGCTTCCACATTGAACTGGAACTCATAATCCGTATCATTTATCTCTATGTCAAAGGAATAGGTGTCAGGCGCAAGATCCATATCGCCCTCACCTATGAATCTTCCGAGGTTCACCTGAGACGAGGCGAGCTGCTTTACCGTGATCTCAAAGGAAGGAACATCATCCGGATCTATGGATTGGCTGTTGTCGCCGATGTATTTTGCTATAGCAACATCTTCGTTGGAGGAATAAGCGGTCTTTTTGTCGAGCACACTCATTGTATCCTCTGAAGAAAGAGAGGAAATGACATTGCTGAGCTCGCGCGCATTTTCCTTCATATTTACAGCGTAGCTTGTGGTCTCGGTTCCGTAATCAATGAGAAACAGAGGAGATTCTTTCGACTGCCTGACGATAGACTCATATATGCCCTTTAACTCGCCGCGCTTGTGATTGTCATAGCGCGTGGATTTCGGTGCATATGTAGTTAGAAAGTTGTTGTAGATATTTGTTAATGCAAATCCAGCCATCTTTGTCCCCTCCTTTCTTCCGTGAATTTTGGGAGACCCCATAAAACCTTTCTGTCTGTGCTTCCGACTGACATCCAGAGTACACAAACAGGCGTAAAAATCCATTTACACAATATAAAGGTATCACAGGTTTGGGAAAAAAGCAAGTACTTTTTAAAAAATTGTCAGATAATTTAGCGATTTGTTTCTACTGTCACTTCAAAACGCCTCTGATGGCATCGAGAAATTCGGGATAATCATCAAAAGCGGGGATATCGGGATTGTCCTTTATTATCTGATCGGTGCTCCGGAAGAGGAAACCGGCCCGGCTCTGCTTTATCATTCCAAGGTCGTTGTAGCTGTCTCCCGCTGCGATGGTATCGAAGCCTATCGACTGGAGAGCCTTGACAGTAGCGAGTTTTGCACCCTCTATCCTCATGGTGAAATCCGTGATCTCACCTGTATCTGAAACCACCAGACTGTTGCAAAAGATGGTAGGATAGGAGAGCTTTTTCATGAGAGGCCCCGCAAACTCGGTGAAGGTATCGCTCAATATTAGAACCTGTGCAAAACTCCGCAGCTCATCCAGAAAATCCTTTGCTCCTGAAAGAGGCTCTATGGTCGATATCACATCCCGGATCTCTTTGAGGCCGAGGCCATGTTCTTTCAGGATCGAGATGCGAAAGCGCATCAGCTTACCGTAATCCGGTTCATCCCTGGTGGTACGGGAAAGTTCGGGGATGCCGGCAGCTTTTGAAAATGCGATCCAGATCTCAGGGACCAGGACTCCTTCAAGATCAAGACAGACTATATCCATTTGACAGAGCTCCTTTCAGTTTGTTTTTCTATTCTAACCAATGCGTCGTCTGATTGTCAATTCTGTGAAAATAGTGTATAACTTATTCGTATTGTCGGTTTTTATTAAGGAAAACACATAAATGGGCGAAACTATACTTGAGCTGAAAAATATATCCAAAAACAATATGAAACTAATAATATAAATAATTTTGTTCAATGTATTTGGTATTGTATAACCGGAAATAGATTTGAAGATGCAGAAATTGAAATAATAAGAAATTTTAGAAAAACTGATAATAATAAA
>CAMVDF010000119.1 GCA_947166195.1 uncultured Lachnospiraceae bacterium | reverse complement strand
AGAGCTGAAAACATCAGAAAGAAACAGTTTGCCGTGGCTTTGGGCGCGTTCATTACCTTTGGACTCTTATTCTTTTTTAAGTACAGCGGTTTTTTTGCCGACACGGTCAACTTCATTTTCTCATTGTCCGGCAGGGAAAATGTGATCCAAAGACCTGATGTGATGCTTCCGGTCGGTATCTCGTTTTATACCTTTCAGAGTGTCGGATACATGATCGATGTTTACAGAAAAGATATCCCGCCAGAAAAGGATTTTGTTAAATATGCACTGTTCGTATCCTTCTTTCCCCAGCTTGTAGCCGGTCCCATCGAAAGGTCAAAAAACATACTGGGCCAGATCGATGATGTCTGCAGAAACTACAGTTTTGATTACGAAAAGGCCAAGAGAAGTTTTATCTATATGATCTGGGGATTCTTTCTCAAGATGGTCATAGCCGACAGGATCTGTATCCTGGTCGATGAGATCTTTGACCGTTACTATTCCTATGGTTCCATAATTCTTGCAGTCGGCGTCATCTCTTTTTCGATACAGATCTACTGCGATTTTGCCAGTTATTCAAGCATTGCCGTCGGATCTGCCGGAATACTCGGTTTCACGCTTATGGAAAATTTCGAAACTCCCTATTTCTCAACAAGCATCAGAGATTTCTGGAGAAGATGGCATATATCGCTTTCCACCTGGTTCCGCGATTATCTTTATATCCCCCTCGGAGGAAGCCGGTGTTCAAGACTGAAAAAATACAGGAACATAATGATCACTTTTCTCGTCAGCGGTCTGTGGCATGGTGCCGACTGGACGTTTGTATTATGGGGAGGGCTGCACGGTCTGTATCAGGTCACTGCCGATCTGACAAAGGAGGTGCGAAAGAAGCTTTGTTCCTTTTTCCTGGTTGATACAAAGTCATTTGGACACAGACTGTTTTTGATGATCGGAACCTTTGCCCTGACATCCTTTGCGTGGCTTTTTTTCAGGGCCGACTCCATAAGTAACGCTCTTTTGTTTGTAAGGAGGATGTTCACTCATTTTGATCCCTGGGCGCTGACAGACGGAAGTTTTTACACTCTGGGACTGGATACCGCGCAGATGCACATACTGTGGGGCGCTCTGCTCGTTCTCGCTGCCGTAAGCTTACTCAGATACAAAAGGAATATCCGGATAGACAATTTCATATGTTCGCAGGGTCCCCTGTTTCAGGTCCTTGCAGTGTATCTGCTTTTGATGACAGTGATCATCTTCGGAAGATACGGAGCTTCCGATGAAATGAATGCCTTTATCTATTTCAGGTTCTGAGGCTGACAATGATGGAAAAAAATACAAAGATCAAAAAAGAAATAATAAAGACCCTCTGTTTCCTGCTTTTTGTGATCCTTCTGATCTCCTCGGTCGTGATATTCACGGCGCAGCTGAGTGACCGCCAGAATGGTTCCTACAGGCAGTTTGAAGCGTTCTATGCCCAAAAGCCCGGAACCGTGGATGTGCTTTTTGTGGGAAGCAGCAGAGTCCACACCAACATAAATCCTGTAGGATTGTGGGAAAATTACGGTATCCCTTCCTATTGTCTGGGTCTTAATGTACAGTCAGTCGACACTTCCTATTATGCCCTGAAAGAAGCCCTCATATATCAGTCTCCAAAGGTAGTTGTTGTTGAAGTCAGCCAGCTTCCGTCAAATGATGATCCAAAAGACTATCTGCCAAGCATCAACGGCATGAGATATGGTCCGAATCTCATCGCAGCCTTTATCGAAAAGTGTGATTTCAGGACCGCCATGTCCGGAATCCTGGAATTTCCCCTCTATCACGGACGCTACGAGATGCTTGACAAAGACATATATGTGGAGGACGGTTATCCGGAATATCCCTTAAGCGGGGCTGCAGGCTACAAGGGAGCCGTAGAATACTATCATTCACAGGCTTTTGATCCTCCCTCGGATGAATATGTTGAACAGAACTCTGCCATGTTTGACAGCAGGATGGACGGGTATTTTGACAGAATATCAAAGCTGTGCAAAGACCACGGTTCTGAACTGATATATACACTGACTCCCGCAGCCTACAAAATAAAGTATTCCGGGATGGATGATTATTTTAAGAGACATCCGGAACTGACCTTTATCAACACTTCCGACTATTATGACGAGATAGGTATGGATATGTCCACCGATTTCATTGATGAAGGGCATTTGAACATTTATGGAAGCAAAAAGGTCGGCAGATTTTACGGAAAATATATATCGGAAAACTATGACGTTTCCGATCGCAGAGGGGATGAAGACTGTTATTCATGGGATGAAAACATGGCGTACCACTATGAAAAGATAAAGGATAACGGTATTGAGCAGATCAACGGTTTCGGGGATTATTTCAATTGTTTTCCCGATGAAAACTATATTACCATCGTCTGTCTGCTGGACGGTTATGACAGCAGTTTCATAGGCCAGACTGACGCGCTGAAGCATGTTTTATGCAATGAAGATGTGTATAAACTGGGCGGGACATGGGTCACCGAGGGAAACGAGATCATCTACGGGGCTTTGGGATATGAAAGCGCTTCACACCCTGCAGCATCGATAGGAAACATAAAGATCGGTACTACTGAAAAGGATGCCGGAAAGGGTGCAAAAAAGATCGGCAATTCCTGGATCTGTGATATAGGTGACAGAAGTTTTGAAATAACAGATGATGAAGAGGGGATACCCACCGTATATATAGATAATAAAGACTGGTCTGTATATAAAAACAACGGCCGTGACAAGGTCAGTTCCGGTATAGAAGCCATAGTCTATGACAAGCTTTCAGAACAGGTCATAGACGCTGTGTGCTTTGATGCCAAAAATGAATATGCCGCAACCCGTGGCAGAAAAGAAGATGAAGAATGATATCCGGCCGGATGAAACATTTGTTCGATAACTCTTTCTTTTTGGCAAATCTTGTGTTATAATCCAAAAGTTGTAACTAAATATGGTATGATATCGGATCCTGAAGCCGGATCCGTATCATCTGCCGTAAAGAAATCACTACTTGGAAGGAAAACAAATGGATACAACTGCAAATGAGATATATGACGCCGGCAGTATCCAGGTCCTTGAGGGTCTGGAACCGGTGCGCCTTCGTCCGGGCATGTATATCGGCAGTACAGGTGTAAAGGGACTGAACCACTGCCTGTACGAGATCATGGACAACTCGGTTGATGAGCATCTGGCAGGGTACTGCGACACCATAAAGGTAACCCTGGAAGCTGACGGCTCGGCAACGGTGGAAGACAACGGAAGAGGTATTCCTGTGGGAATGCACGAAAAAGGCATATCCGCAGAGCGAGTGGTCCTCACCACCCTTCATGCCGGAGGAAAATTTGACGGCGCTTCCTACAAAACCTCCGGAGGTTTGCACGGTGTCGGTTCATCTGCCGTAAACGCCCTTTCCGAATATCTTGATATAACCGTCAAAAGAGACGGTGTGATATCCCATGACAGATACGAGAGAGGAAAGCCCGTGGTCGAACTTGAAAACGGCCTTCTCCCTGTCCTCGGAAAGACAAACAAGACAGGAACAAAGATCAATTTCCTGCCTGATTCCACGATCTTTGATACCATACGGTTCAGGTCGGATGAGATCAAATCAAGGCTTCACGAGACCGCCTATCTCAATCCCGAGCTGACTATCATCTACAAGGATCTGCGTGGTCCTCTTTTTGAAGAGATAACCTATCACGAGCCTGAGGGGCTCATCGGCTTCATCAAGGACATGAACAAAAACAACGAGGCATTGACCGATGTTGTTTATTTCAAGGGTGCTTCGGACGGGATAACCGTTGAGTGCGCCTTCCAGTACGTAAACGAGTTTCATGAGGATGTCCTGGGCTTTTGCAACTGCATTTACAACGCCGAGGGCGGTTCTCATATTACAGGCTTCAAGACCATGTTCACCCAGGTCATGAACACCTATGCAAGACAGCTTGGGATACTGAAGGAAAAGGACGGCAACTTCAACGGGACGGACATCCGCAACGGCATGACTGCGGTCGTTTCCATCAAGCATCCGGATCCGAGGTTTGAAGGCCAGACAAAGACAAAGCTTGATAATCAGGACGCCGCAAAGGCGGTGGGAAAGGTGACCTCCGATGAGATACAACTGTATTTTGACAGGAATCTGGAAACCTTAAAGACCGTCATATCCTGTGCCGAAAAGGCAGCAAAGATCAGAAAGGCCGAGGAAAAGACAAGGACAAACCTGCTGACAAAGCAGAAATATTCCTTTGATTCCAACGGGAAGCTTGCAAACTGCGAATCAAGAGATCCCAAAAAGTGCGAGATCTTCATAGTCGAGGGAGATTCCGCAGGAGGCTCAGCAAAAACCGCAAGAAACAGGATGTATCAGTCCATCCTTCCCATCAGGGGAAAGATACTGAACGTTGAAAAGGCTTCCATCGACAAGATCCTTGCAAATGCCGAGATCAAGACCATGATAAACGCCTTTGGCTGCGGCTTTTCGGAAGGATATGGAAATGATTTTGACATCACAAAGCTGCGTTACGACAAGATCATCATCATGGCCGATGCCGATGTGGACGGTGCCCACATCTCGACCCTGCTTTTGACGCTTTTCTACAGGTTCATGCCAGACCTCATCTTTCAGGGGCATGTATATCTGGCCATGCCGCCGCTGTACAGGGCACAGCCTTCCAAGGGAGAGGGCGAATATCTCTATGATGACAGGGCCCTTGAAAAATACAGAAAGACCCACAAGGGAACCTTCACCCTTCAAAGATACAAGGGTCTGGGAGAAATGGATCCGGAGCAGCTGTGGGAGACGACAATGGATCCGGAAAGGCGTCTTCTCATGCAGGTCAGTATAGATGATGCAAGGCTTGCCTCATCCACCACCGAGCTTTTGATGGGAAATGAGGTGGCCCCGAGAAAAGATTTCATATACGAGCACGCAAGAGATGCGATGCTTGATATTTGAGGAAGGAAGATATGACTACGGATAATATAATCAATTCCGAATATTCGGACATAATGCAGAAATCCTATATCGATTACGCCATGAGCGTCATCGTAAGCCGTGCGATCCCCGATATCAGGGACGGATTAAAGCCCGTTCAGAGGAGAACACTCTATGACATGAACGAGCTTGGCTTAAAGAGCGACAGGCCCTACAGAAAATGTGCCCGTATCGTGGGAGATACCATGGGTAAATACCACCCCCACGGTGACAGTTCCATCTACGAGGCCCTGGTCGTCATGTCCCAGGATTTCAAAAAGGAATGCCCCCTTGTTGACGGACACGGAAATTTCGGATCCATAGAAGGAGACGGGGCCGCAGCCATGAGATATACGGAGGCAAGGCTCAAAAATCTCACCGAGGAAGTATTCCTGAAGGATCTGGACAAGGACACCGTGGATTTCGTTCCCAATTTTGATGAGACCGAAAAGGAGCCCGAGGTTCTTCCCGTAAAGATTCCCAACTTCCTCATAAACGGCTCGGAAGGCATTGCTGTCGGTATGACGACCTCGACTCCTCCGCACAATCTGAAGGAAGTCATAGAAGCGGAGCAGGCCTATATCAGGAACAGGGATATATCTCTTGAAGAGTTGATGAGATACGTTCCCGGACCTGATTTTCCCACAGGCGGTGTCATCACAAACGCCGACGAGCTGAGAAATATTTATGAAACCGGCACCGGAAGGATCAGGATCAGGGGAAAGGTTGATGTTGAAAAGGGAAAGAACGGACGTATAAATCTCGTGATCTCCCAGATTCCCTATACCATGATAGGCTCCGGCATAGGCAAGTTCATGTCCGATGTCATAGATCTGGCCGAATCAAAAAAAACCACCGATATCGTTGATGTTTCAAACCAGTCTTCAAAAGAAGGCATCAGGATCGTGATCGAACTGAAAAAAGACTCCGATCCCGAAAATATCAAAAACCTCCTTTACAGCAAGACAAAGCTGGAGGACACCTTCGGTGTGAACATGCTTGCCGTATGCTCGGGAAGGCCGGAAACTCTGGGACTTCGGGATGCCATATCAATGCATGTATCCTTCCTCTACGACATCAATACCAGAAAATATACCTGCCTGCTGAAAAAAGAAGAGGAAAGGGCTCATATACAGGAAGGTCTCATCAAGGCTACAGACTGCATCGATCTGATCATTGACATCCTCCGGGGCAGCAAAAAAAGAGACCAGGTTCTCGACTGTCTTGTAAACGGAAATACGACCGGAATCGTGTTCAGGGATCCCGGGCGGGCAAAGGAAGCTTCCGAGCTGAGGTTTTCCCTGAAACAGGCCGAAGCCATCCTGGACATGCGTCTTTCAAAACTCATCGGACTCGAGATAAATGCTCTCAAAAAGGAGCATGAACAGACTCTTCAAAACATCAGGGATTACAGGGAAAAGCTTGAAAGCCGTGATGCCATGTCGCGTCAGATACTGTCTGACCTTGATGAGATAAAAAACAGTCTCGGAAAGGATAGACTCACTGAGATTGGCAATTTCAAGACAGAGGCATTTGAGGAAAAGCCCGTAGAGGAAGCCGATGTCGTATTTGTCATGGACAGGTTCGGATATGCAAAGGTCATAGACATGCCCACCTTTGAAAGAAACAAAGAGACCATCGAAGGAGATGATGCTTCCTTCAGGTATTACTTCACCGTCAAAAACACCGGAAGGGTGGGGATCTTTACAAACACCGGGCAGCTCCATATCATCAGGGTCTTAAGTCTTCCCATGTCAAAGCTTCGTGACAAGGGTATACCCGTTGACAACCTGAGTAATTTTGACAGTGCAAAGGAGCATTTTGTACTTGTTGAGGATATGGACCGCATCATTGGCAACAGGTTGATTTTTGTCACAAAAAAGGGCATGATGAAATTTGTTGACGGACAGGAATTCAATGTCATGACAAAGAGGACGGTTTCCTGTACCAGTCTTTCGGGAGATGACGAGCTTTTCGACATCAGGATATATGATGAAGAAACCGACAGGCAGGTCCTCCTGCAGTCCCCGGCAGG
>CAMVDF010000118.1 GCA_947166195.1 uncultured Lachnospiraceae bacterium | reverse complement strand
TTAAGACGCCGCCCTCTCACGGCGGAAACAGCGGTTCGATTCCGCTACGGGCTACGATTACCGGAGAAAAAGCCTTGATTTCAAGGGCTTTTTTTCATTAAAAGGGTTTACATTCCGCTTTTTTTCTACTATAATAGGCGTGTTAGTTGTAGGTGGACAGTTTCAGGGCTGTCCACTTTCGTTTGCAGAGGGTGTGGATCTCCAATACCGAAAATGCTTAACCTGATGGCAGCAGAACAGTTCGCGATGACCGGTGAAAGGGAAAAGATGAACAGCGCAGAAGTAGAAAAGAAGTTTGAAAAGATCGTGGGACCGGTGGCAGAGGAAAACGGACTGAAACTTCTCAGGACCGAGTATGTGAAGGAGGACGGAAACTGGTATCTCCGTGCATATGTGGAAAAGCCCGGGGGTGAGGTTTCCATCAATGACTGCACCATGGTCAGCAGGATAGTGAGCAAAAAGCTGGACAAAGAGGACTTCATCGAAGAGGCTTACACCATGGAGATCTGTTCTCCCGGCTTTATGGAGTAGTTGCAGCATTTCGCGTCACAGGGGACGGTTCTCTGTGACGGAACCGGCTGTTAAAGGCGTGAAACGCGCATGAATACTGGCGTCACAGAGAACCGTCCCCTGTGTCATTTAAGGAGGAAAACGAAAAGATGAATACGGAACTGATGGAGGCACTGGATATTCTTGAGAAGGAAAAGGACATAAGCAGGGATACCCTGTTTGAGGCGATAGAGAATTCTCTGATCACCGCCTGCAGGAACAATTACGGCAGGTCCGAAAATATCCATGTGACCATAGACCGGGAGACCTGCGACTACATAGTCTATGTTGAAAAGACCGTTGTGGAAGAGGTTACGGACAAAAATACCGAGATAACCCTTGAGGACGCAAAAAAACTTGACGAAAACGCGCAGATCGGCGGGATCGTCAGGATCAATGTGGACTCCAAGGAGTTCGGCCGTATCGCCACCCAGAATGCCAAAAACGTCATCCTCCAAAAGATCAGGGAGGAGGAGAGAAACTCCGTATATAATAAATTCGCAGGAAAGGCCAGGGATGTCGTCACGGGCGTCGTACAGCGTATCAACGGCAGGAACATCAGCATCAACCTGGGCAAGGCGGATGCCCTGCTTTCGGAAAATGAGCAGGTAAAGGGTGAGATCTTAAGACCCACCGAAAGAGTGAAGGTCTACATCCTGGAGGTCAAGAACACTCCGAGAGGACCGAGGATCCTGGTATCGCGTACACATCCCGAGCTTGTGAAAAAGCTCTTTGAGAGTGAGGTGACGGAGGTTGCCGACGGCACGGTGGAGATCAAGAGCATCTCCAGAGAGGCAGGAAGCCGTACGAAGATTGCGGTATACAGCAACAATCCGGATGTGGATGCCGTTGGAGCCTGCGTCGGCATGAACGGAACCAGGGTGAATGCCATAGTTGACGAGCTCAAAGGTGAAAAGATAGACATAGTCAACTGGGATGAGAATGCGGCGATATTTATCGAAAACGCTCTCTCGCCCGCAAAGGTGGTCTCAGTCATCGTTGACCCGGATGAAAAGACCGCAAAGGTTGTCGTTCCCGATTACCAGCTTTCACTGGCTATCGGAAAAGAGGGACAGAACGCCAGACTTGCGGCAAGGCTTACAGGCTACAAGATCGACATCAAGAACGAGACCCAGGCAAAGGATGCGCCCGGCTTCAGGATGGAGGATTACCTGACAGACGAGTACGATGAAGAGGGCGAATATGAGTACGAGGACGAAGGGTACGAGGAAGGTGAGTACGATGAAGCAGGCTATGAGGAAGGCTCCTACGAAGAAGGAGAGTATGCAGAGGAGCCTGCAGAGGGAGAACCTGAAGCAGAGCCTTTAGATGAGGAGCCTGCAGGAGGAGAGGAACCGGTTGAGACTGAATGAGACAGATTTTCTGCTTTCTCTTGCAGCAAAGGCGGGAAAGACGGTCAGCGGAGAGACCGCGGTATTAAACGCCGTCAGGTCCGGCAGCGCGTATGTTGTGATAATAAGTACGGATGCGTCGGAGAACACGAGAAAGAAATTCAGTGATAAATGTTCTTATTATGGGATACCATGGTATATATACGGAACAAAAGAGGGCATAGCACATGCTATCGGAAAGGAACTCAGGTCTGTGGCCGCGGTCTTTGACCCGAATCTGGGGGACAGGATCAGGATAAAGTTGGAGGAAATAAACGTAAATGGCAAAGATCAAGATATATGAGATAACAAAAGAGCTGGTTGCCAGGGGGATCGAGCTTGACAACAAAAAGGTTCTGGCCTTTCTTGAAAGCAAAGGCATAACCGGAAAGACCCACAGCTCGTCGGTGGAGGATGAGGAAGCCGAGATGATCAAAAAGCATTTTGATACATCAAAGGCTGCTCCCGAAAAGAAGGCCGCAGCCGAAAAACCGGCAAAGCCTGCCGAAGCAGCTGAAAAACCGGCAGTCGCAAAGAAACCCGCAGCCGAAAAACCTGCGGCCGAAAAACCTGCGTCAGAAAAGAGCGCACAGGCTCCTGCATCGGCCGAGGCACCTGCAAAAAAGCCTGCACCAAAGACCGGCGAAGGTAATGCAGCCCAAAGACCCGCGCCTGCAAAGCCGGCAGCACCGGGACCGGACGGAAAACCGCCTCTCAAAAAGAAAAAATCAAACATCATCTTTTCGATAAACAGCGGGAACAGAGGAGGCGCCAGGCAGGTCGGACAGATCAGCCGCGGCAGGATCGATGAGCCCGGACAGCAAAACCGCGGCATCATCAAGCCCAGGGTGAAGCCTTCGCCGGCACCCGAGGTCAATATCATCAGACCCAACGCACAGCAGCATGCACCTCAGAAACCCAAGACAGATGCAACTCAGAAACCCGCAGCAGAGACGGCGGCTGCAGGACAGACACAGACCGCACCGTCCACACCGCAAAGGAGTACGAATTTTGGCAGCAGACAGGGCGCGAAGGAAGCGCACGTTAATACAGCAAATACGCCGTACAGGAACGAAAATCAGGGCGTTCCTCGTCATTCTGGCGCTCCTGCAAATAGCAGAGGTGGTTTTCCGGTCGCTTCAAGGCCGGGTGCTAAAGCGCCAAATCAGGGAAAAGGTAAAGACTTTGATGAACAGAAACGCAGATCTGACGGCGACAGAAGGAGAGTAACCGACCAGAAGCGCAGGAAGGACAAGATCGTCTATGTCACCGATGAGGAAAAGGAGAGAAAGAGAGCCAATCCCCACGGCTTCAAAAAGCCTGCACCCGTGGCAAAGCCTGCCGAGGAGGAGATCAAGGTCATAACCATCCCCGACACGCTCACCATCAAGGAGCTTGCGGACCACATGAGGATGCAGCCCTCGGTTATTATCAAAAAGCTATTTCTTGCGGGCCAGATAGTGACGGTAAACTCGGAGATCAGCTACGAGGAAGCAGAGAATATAGCCATAGACTACGACATCATCTGCGAGCATGAAAAGACGGTGGATGTCATCGCGGAACTCCTCAAAGAGGATGAAGAGGATGAGAGCACCATGGAAAAGCGTCCTCCCGTAGTCTGCGTCATGGGCCATGTCGACCACGGCAAGACCTCGCTGCTTGATACCATCAGAAAGAGCCATGTCACCGAAAAGGAGGCAGGCGGCATCACGCAGGCCATAGGAGCCTATACGGTCAGCATCAAGGGCAGGAAGATAACCTTCCTTGATACTCCCGGACACGAGGCCTTCACGGCCATGCGTATGAGAGGAGCAAATGCCACCGATATCGTGGTCCTCGTTGTGGCGGCAGACGACGGCGTCATGCCCCAGACGGTAGAGGCCATAAATCACGCAAAGGCCGCAAATGTTGAGATAGTCGTTGCCATAAACAAGATAGACAAGCCCAGTGCAAATCCCGACCGGGTGAAGCAGGAGCTTTCGGAATACGAGCTCATCCCCGAGGAATGGGGCGGAAGCACCGTATTTGTTCCGGTATCCGCAAAGGCCGGAACGGGTGTTGACGATCTGCTCGAGATGATAACCCTCACTGCGGATGTCATGGAACTCAAGGCAAACGCAAAGAGAAAGGCCAGAGGAATGGTCATAGAGGCCGAGCTCGACAAGGGACGCGGCCCCGTGGCGACAGTCCTCGTACAGAAGGGAACCCTCCATGTGGGCGACTTCATAGCCTGCGGACCCTGCCACGGCAAGGTCAGGGCCATGATCGACGACAAGGGCAAGAGGGTCAAGGAAGCAGGACCTTCCATCCCGGTTGAGATCCTGGGCCTTGACGATGTACCCCAGGCCGGCGAGATCTTTGTATCGCCGGATTCCGAAAAGGAAGCCCAGAGCTTTGCAAATACCTACAAGGAGCAGCACAAGAAGGAACTTCTTTCAGAGACAAAGAAAAAGTCCATGACCCTGGACGATCTGTATTCACAGATACAGGAGGGCGACCTCAAGGAGTTCAATGTCATAATAAAAGCGGATGTGCAGGGCTCGGTAGAGGCATTGAAGACCTCGCTTTTGAAGCTTTCAAACGAGGAAGTGGCCGTGAAGGTCATCCACGGAGGAGTCGGAGCTATCAGCGAATCCGACATAACCCTTGCCTCCGCATCAAATGCTATCATCATCGGATTTAATGTCCGTCCCGACAGCACGGCAAAGGCCATAGCAGAGTCGGAAAATGTCGACATCCACCTCTACAAGGTCATCTATCAGGCCATTGAGGATGTGGAATCAGCCATGAAGGGCATGCTGGCGCCTGTATACGAGGAAAAGATCATAGGACACGGCGAGATCAGACAGGTCTTCAAGGCTTCGGGTATCGGAAACATAGCCGGATCCTATGTGACGGACGGAATAGTGGAAAGAGGATGCTCCGTAAAGATCACAAGAGGCGACGAGGAGCTCTTTGACGGACCTCTGGCAACCCTGAAGCGTTTCAAGGATGATGTCAAGGAAGTGAAGGAAGGCTACGAATGCGGTTTGACCTTTGAAGGCTTTGACGCAGTCGCAGAGGGCGATATCCTGGAGTTCCACAAGCAGGTTGAGGTTGAGAGAAAGTGAAAAAAAACAGTACGAAAAACAACCGTATCAACGGAGAGGTCAGAAGGTCGCTCAGTGAGATAATAAGAGATGTAAAGGATCCCAGAGTCGATCCCTTCTGCTCGGTGACCGAGGTCCGTGTAGCTCCCGATCTCAAGACCTGCAAGGTATTCGTGAGCGTGCTTGGAGATGAGGAAAAGGAAAAGGAGACCCTTGAGGGACTGAAAAGTGCCGAGGGCTTCATCAGAAGGGAACTTGCGGCCAGGGTAAACCTGCGCAACACTCCGGAGATAACCTTCATCATGGATGACTCCATCAGATACGGCATGGAAATGTCAAAAAAGATAGACGAAGTAATGGGAAAAGCATCAGAAAGAGAGACAGACAGTGATCAATCTTAAAGAATTGTGTGAAAATGCGGATACAATAGCCATAAGCGGGCATGTCAGGCCTGACGGGGACTGCATAGGATCATCTCTCGGGCTTTCAAACTATCTCAAAAAGCTCTATCCACAAAAGAGGATAACGGTCTACCTCATAGACCCCAATCCCCTCTTTTCCTTCCTGAAGGGCTTTGACGAGATAGTCAGGGTCCCTGCCTCCGATGTGAGCGATCTGTTCATCGCCCTGGATCTTTCGGAAAAACAAAGGCTGGGCGACAACTACATGCTCTTTGAAAATGCGAAGAACACGGCCTGTATAGACCACCACATCAATGAAACCGGCTTTTCAAAAAACGACTGGATAGTGCCTGACTGCTCATCCACAGCGGAGCTCATATACAATCTGATGGATGAGGAGGTCATAGATACGGATATCGCCCAGTGCATCTACATGGGGCTGGTGCATGATACCGGAGTATTCCAGTACAGCTGTACACACAGATCCACCATGGAGATCGCGGGAAAGCTCATAGAATATGATTTTGACCATTACAAGATCATAGAAAAGACCTTTTTCCAGAAAAGCTACATCCAGAATCAGATCCTGGGCCGTGCCCTTCTCGAGAGCATAATGTTCATGGACGGGAAATGCATAGTATCGGTGATAGACAGAAAGACCATGGATTTCTACGGAGCCACATCAAAGGATCTGGAAGGCATAGCAAACCAGCTGCGCTACACCAGAGGTGTGGAATGCGCCATCTTCATGTATGAGATAGGCACGCAGGAATACAAGATATCCCTGCGTTCAAGCGAAAAGATAAATGTGGCAGCGGTTGCAAAGGCCTTTGGAGGAGGCGGTCACGAAAGAGCAGCAGGGCTGACCATGGCAGGTTCATACCATGATGTGGTGAACAATCTGTCAAAGATCATCGAAAAGCAGTACAGGGATAATGAGGAAAAATGAGACCTGAAGCGTCTGCCCTTTGCGGAGTCCTCCCGGTGTACAAGGAGGAGGGCTTTACCTCAAATGATGTAGTGGCAAAGCTTCGCGGCATCCTTCATATGAAAAAGATAGGACATACGGGAACCCTGGACCCTGCAGCAACGGGCGTCCTGCCGGTATGTCTGGGCAAAGCCACAAAGATCATCAGCCTGCTCGAGGATACGGACAAAACCTACAAGTGTCAGTGCAGACTGGGAGTACTCACGGACACCGAGGACATGACGGGAAATATCGTCGAAACGGCAGATCCCTCCGGTATCACTGAGGATGATATAATAAAAACGCTCGGTTCCTTCAAAGGGCCGTATATGCAGGTCCCGCCGATGTATTCCGCAAAGAAGGTGGGCGGAAAGAAACTGTATGAGCTTGCAAGGCAGGGTATCGAGATAGAAAGAAAGCCCTGCAGTGTGTATATAAAAAGTATCAAAGCCACGGATTTTGATCTTGAAAATGATGAGTTCACCTTTGTGGTGGAATGCTCAAAGGGCACCTATGTCAGATCGCTTTGCAGGGATATCGGTGAAAAGCTTGGCACAAAGGCTTCAATGGCATCGCTTCAAAGGACGGCGGCCTGCGGTTTCGGGATAGAAGAGAGCATTACGCTTTCGCAGACAGAGGAACTTGTACGATCCGGGGAGATCGGAAAAAAGATCAGAAGC
>CAMVDF010000117.1 GCA_947166195.1 uncultured Lachnospiraceae bacterium | reverse complement strand
TTTTTCACTGCTTTGCGGTATACTTATAAACCTAATATTATGAATGCGATACTGTTTTTATTAAAAAATATCATACTTGGGGCGGCGCTTGCGATGGATGCATTTTCGGTTTCCGTTGCAAACGGACTGGATTCTCCGCATATCAAAAGAAAAGACAGACTCTGCATGACAGGAGCCTTCGGACTTTTCCAGTTTCTGATGCCTCTTCTCGGATGGTTTTTTGTAAATCATACGGAAAAGACTTTTGAAGCCGTAGTGCCCTATGTGCCCTGGGCCGGAACTGTCATTCTCCTTATCCTCGGTGTGAAGATGATCGTGGAAGGGATAGGAAACAGAAACGGATCCGGAGAGGAGGGGAGCACTACGGTGCCCGGCATCCGCATGATACTCCTTCAGGCGGTAGCCACTTCGATAGATGCTCTTTCCGTCGGATTCATTACGGCCTCTCAAAGCACACCGGAGGCATTCATGTCGTCTTTGATCATTGGGATCACCACTTTTCTCATCTGCCTGGGAGGTGTTCATGCCGGAAAGGTTTTCGGCGAAAAACTATCGTTTTATGGTCAGATCCTTGGGGGTGTCATATTGATCATCATAGCATTCAGACTCATTCCTCTGTGGTAACAAATATGCTATAATATAAGATCACACAAAGGAAAGGACATACACAGATAAATGTATCAGATTCTGCTTACATTTCAGGTGATCAGCATATTTGCACTATTTCTGGAAAGTGTACTGGTCTTTAAGTACTGGAAGACCAATGTGCATTCCTGGCTTTTTTTGAGCTGCATGGCCACACTTATAAACAACATAGGCTACTTTTTTGAACTTATCAGCACCACAAAGGAAGCATATATGTCGGCGCTGAAGATATCTTATCTTGGCAGGATCTGCACCGTGTATGCGCTGTTCATGTTCGTGGTCGCATTCGTGCGGGCCAATCTTCCAAAGATCATGCATTACATCCTGGCCGTCATCAATCTCGTTACCTATCTTATAGTCATCACGACAGAAAAGACAGGTCTTTATTATAAGTATACGAGGTATTCACGCCAGGGTGATTTCCCGATCTTTTATCACATTGACGGCATCTGGCATTTCATATGGTCCGGAATGATCATGTTTTATGCGGTCTTCGGGATCATTCTCCTGGTGCTTGCCTACCGCAGGGAGAGGAGGAGGATGGCAAAGGACAGGATCTTCCTTGTGATGATGGCCATCATCACCCAGAGCATTTTTGTCTTTGTTGAGACATTGAAGCTCATACCCTTCCTGGAGCAGATATATGATGTGACCATGCTGGGCTTTCCCGCCGGAGCCGTATTCATGTTCATAGCCATCTTCCGGTATGACCTGCTTGATACCGAGGAACTTGCAAAGGAATATGTGGTCGGCGAGCTTTCCGAGGGCATCATAGCCGTGGACGAGGAAAATGAGGTGAGATTCTATAATAAATCCGCCCTGTCCATTTTCCCGGCCCTGACTGCAAATCCGGAAAGTGTCATCAGGAGGATCAGGAGGAGGATCAAAAGCGGCAAGCCCTTAAAGGTTGACGGCAGGATCTATACTCCCGAGGAAAAGCCGCTGATGCAGAACGGCAACCCCTCCGGCATGATCTTTGCGGTAGTCGATGATACCGAGCATTACCAGTACATGAAGGAACTTGAGGAACAAAAAAGCCTGGCGGATGCCGCAAACAAGGCAAAGTCGGCCTTTCTTGCAAATATGTCCCACGAGATACGTACTCCCATAAATGCGGTTTTGGGAATGGACGAGATGATACTTCGGGAAAGCAGGGAAAAGGATATCATAGCCTATGCTTCGGATATCAGGTCTGCGGGAAGGACACTTCTTTCACTCATAAATGACATCCTTGATTTTTCAAAGATCGAGGAGGGAAAGATGGAGATCATTCCCACCCAGTATGACCTGTCATCTCTGGTGGGCGACATCGTGAACATGATCCGGTCACGTGCGGAAAAGAAGGGACTGAGCTTTGAGGTCGAGGTGCAAAACGATATCCCAAGCGTTCTCTACGGAGATGAGGTCCGCATCAAGCAGATCGTATTGAACCTTCTGACAAATGCCGTCAAATATACCGAGACCGGCACTGTCAGGCTTGAGATCTCATACAAACCTCTGACGGAGGGAGAGATCGATCTTGGCTTCAGCGTTTCCGATACCGGCATAGGAATGAAGGAAGAGGATATGAACCGACTCTTTTCTCCCTTTTCGAGGATCGAGGAAAAGAGAAACCGCAACATCGAGGGAACGGGTCTTGGCATGAGCATCGTAAAACAGCTTCTGGCCCTCATGGATTCAAAGCTTGATGTGAAGAGCGAGTATGGAAAAGGCTCGCAGTTTCATTTTGAAGTGAAGCAAAAGATCATCAGGGACGATCCCATAGGTGATTTCGCCGCCAGATACGAAAAGGTGGTACACTCTCCCGGACAGTACAGGGAGCTCTTTCATGCGCCTGATGCAAAGGTGCTGGTGGTGGATGACAATGAGGTCAATCTCACCGTCATCACAAATCTGCTCAAGCGTACCCGGGTGCAGGTGGACACCGTTCTTTCCGGAAAAGAAGCCATTCTTTCCTGTGCAAAAAATGATTATGACGTAGTTTTTGTGGATCATATGATGCCTGAGATGGATGGCATAGAGACGCTTCACGAGCTTCAAAAGCAGGATGAAGGCAGAGGGATACATCCGGTCTATGTGGCGCTTACCGCAAATGCGGTATCGGGCGCGCGGGAAAGATACCTTGACGCAGGCTTTGCCGACTATATCTCAAAGCCCGTGGACGGAGCAAGGCTTGAGGAGATGTTAAAGAATGCCCTGCCGGAAGACAGGATCCAAAGGGTGGAAGAGGTTTTCGAAACTGATGTATTTTCCGATAATAAAAACGGGAAGCGTTCCGTTCTCGTCGTGGATGATGACGAGGTCATCTGCGTAACGGTAAAGGAGATCCTTGGAAAGACTTTTTCGGTGGAAACCTGTATGGACGGCAACGAGGCCCTTATTATGGCAAAGAACGATAATCCGGATCTCATCCTGCTTGACATTAACATGTCAGGCATGAACGGATTTGAAGTTTTTGAAAGGCTCAGGGAAGATGCTGCCACAAAGGATATCCCCGTGATGTACATCACCGCTGACGAGGACAGGGAAAAGGAAACGTCGGCTCTCAAAAACGGGGCGAGGGATCTCATCAGAAAGCCCTTTGTTCCGGAGGTTCTGCTGCAGAGGTGCAAGGGTGTCATAGACCTTGACAGATACCAGAAGAACCTGCAGGGCGAGGTTGAAAAGCAGACCGACCGCGCCGAAAGGCTCAATCAGGAGATGATGTTTGCACTGTCGCGGACCGTTGATGCAAAGGATCATTATACAAACGGACATTCGGAGAGGGTTGCATCATATTCTGCGGAGATCGCAAGGAGACTCGGCAAAAGCTTTGAGGAACAGAAAAAGATATACGAGATGGGGCTTTTGCACGATATAGGAAAGATCGGCGTTCCCGAGGAGATCATCAACAAGACCGGAAAGCTGACCGATGAGGAATTCGAGCGGATCAAGGAGCACACCACAACGGGTTATGAGATCCTCAGCAATATCACCGATATGCCCGAGCTTTCATACGGAGCACGTTCGCATCATGAAAGATATAACGGCACCGGCTATCCGGATCACCTTGCCGGTGATGCCATACCCGAGGAGGCCCGCATCATCTGCGTGGCTGACTGCTATGATGCCATGACGAGCACCAGGACCTATTCAAAGCCCAAGCCTCAGGAGGTGGTCAGGGCGGAGATAGAAAGATGCAGGGGTACCCAGTTTGATCCCGTGATAGCGGACGTCATGATCGCCATGATCGACGACGACAAAGACTATATCATGAATGAGCAAAATGACGGCAGGACCGTCTGGAAGGGCAGGGAACTGCTACTTGACGGAACGGGCGCCCCAAAGGACCTGCATGAGCAGAAACCCGATGATGCAGATGGGGCCCCCGCATCCGAAGGAACCGTCATACCCGGCTTTGTCCGCGATATCCCCGAAATAGATGTGCAGGCGGGGATCGAAAACTGCGCAGGTGAGGACAGCTTCATGTCGGTGTTGAACGTCTTTGCCTCGACTGCCGGGCAAAAGGCCGATGAGATAGAAAAGCTCTACGATGAAAACGATATCGAAAACTACACCATAAAGGTTCACGCTCTCAAAAGCTCCGCCCGTATCATAGGAGCGCAAAAGCTTTCCGATATGGCGCGTCTGCTTGAGGAGGCGGGAAAGAAAAAGGATATTGATTACATCAGGGCAAATACGGACGAACTGCTTTCATCCTACAGGGAGCTTGATGAAAGACTTTCACAAAAGGACAAAAACGCTGGTGACCGTCCCGCACTTTCGGAGGCTGCCAGAAAAGAAGCATTTGACACCATAACAGAGATCGCAGGCAGCATGGACTTCGGCATGATGGAGGAACTTTTAAACGACCTGGAAAATTACGATCTGTCTGATGAGGATGAAAAGCTTGTAAAGAACATCAGGTCCCGTCTGATGGAAATCGACTGGGACGGTATAACACAGTTGATCGCAGATAAAAGGTGAAGTAACTAAAAACAAAGAGAGGAAGATATGGATAATACAAACGCAGAAAGGGGAGAGGTGGTCATCATCAGTTCCACCGAAAGCTTCCTTGCAAAAAGTCTTTTGGGAAAGATCACTTCAAATGATACGGATGCTTTTCTTTCCCGGGGAGAGATAAAGGAGATCGAGCCGAAGCGCGAAAGGATCGAGCTCGTCGTCCTCTTCATGGGAGAGGATATCGAGAAAATGACTGAGACTCTGGTCTATCTGAAGGATCTGGCAAGCGACCTTGACAGAAAGATCATACTCATCGGTGAGCAGACGGAGGCAGACATCGTCAAAAAGATAGTGCCGGAGCATCTGATCCTTGAATGGTTCAAAAGACCTCTGGTCATGGATGATCTTTTGGGATGTATTTTCAAATACATGGAAAATAATACAGGCGAGCATGCAAAAAAGACCATCCTCATCGTTGATGACGACATCACCTACATGCGTACCGTCTACGAATGGCTCAAGGACAGATACCATGTGGGTATGGCATCAAGCGGTGTACAGGCTATCAGCTACCTTGCAAAAAACAAGGCGGATCTGGTCCTCCTTGATTATGAGATGCCTGTGGCAAACGGTCCCCAGGTCCTTTCCATGCTCAAAAGCGATGCCGAGACCGAGGAGATCCCCGTGATGTTCCTCACCGGACACGGTGACAGATTCAGCGTTCTTTCGGTGGTGGGCCTGTCTCCCGTGGATTATTTATTAAAGACCATCGACAAGCCCGCTCTTTTGCAAAAGCTTGACGATTTCTTTGCAAAGAAGGCGGCAAAAAAATGAAAAAGGAAGATCTGAAATTTATAAAGGATTTTGCCGAAATGGCCTATGAGGCATATCTTATGGGCTGGCATGAGCGAAACGGCGGCAATATGTCCTACCGCATGGAGGAGAGCGAGGCGGAAAATGCCTCCTTCCTTTATGATGAAAGCGCTTCGTGGCAAAAGCTTGATGTACCCGTGCCGGGTCTTGCAAACGAGTATTTCCTCGTCACCGGCAGCGGGAAGTATTTCAAAAATATAATAAAAGATCCGGAGGACACTCTTAGCATCCTGCAGATATCGGAAAAGGGAGATTACTTCAGGATACTCTGGGGTCTCTGCAACGGAGGCAGACCAACCTCGGAGCTTGCAAGTCATTTATTAAACCATGAAGTGAAAAAGCGGGTCACGAACGGACGATACAGGATCATGTATCATGCCCATCCGGAAAATGTGATCGCCCTTTCCTTTGTGTTGCCCTGTGATGAAAAGATATTTACAAAAAAGCTCTGGGAGATGATGCCGGAATGTCCCCTGACCTTCCCCGAGGGCCTTGGAGTGGTGCCCTTCATGGAAGCGGGAAGCATTGAACTTGGCAGGGCCACATCCGAAAAAATGAAGGATTACAATGCCGTGGTCTGGACTCATCACGGATTGTTTGTTTCGGGTGACACCTTCGATGAGGCCTTCGGCCTCTTCCATACAGTGGAAAAAGCTTCGTCGATCCTCGTGAAGGTCATGTCCATGTATCAGAGGGACGGTTCTCTGTTACAACTTATGTAAACTATGACAGATGTGACAGGGGGACAGTCCCCCTGTCACATCCCTGTCATCTTATACAGATCGGATCAAACATGATACCGACTCGCGCTCGGATGTTTCTAAGCTCACCGTCGGTCTTATAAACTAAATTTCGCTCTGCATCGTTCTTTGCCCTGAAAAGCGGGCAAAGCCGCTGCACCCGCGAAATTTATAAGACCTTGCTTCGCTAAGAAACACCGGCTGATTGCTCGCTGATATCATATTTGATCCGATCTGCTGGAAGTCTTTGATGTGACAGAGGGACAGTCCCCCTGTCACACCAGTTCAGAACAAATAGAAGGAGGCTGGAATGGAAAAAAGTATTACGGATGAGTACAACGATTTTCTGCGGGACAACCGTGCGAAGGTAAACGGGTACCTCAACAAGGTGCTCTGGCTCTTTGCACTGGCCGGACCTGCCATAGCTGCAGGCATCAAAGGAGGCATCTTTCTTGATATCTCATATATGACCTGCGTAAATATTTCCGTGGTGATCCTCCTCATGTCCCTCATCCATTATCTGCTGTTAAAGAATCATCCCAGCAGGACTCTCACCTGTCTGTTTGCCCTGACGGTCCTTGACATACTGCTGGCGTACATGTCTTATTCCCATGTAAGCATATATCTGACCTGGTTCCTGGTTCCGATTTTAAGCCTGCTTTTCTGCGACAGGTTCATCTATTTTTATGTCGTGATCCTCAATTATGTGCTGATGTCCGCAGTGACCTGGCAGACGGCAAACTACGAAGCTGCCCAGAGCCTTGAGCACAAAAGTGCAGCCGGGTTTTTCATGGACAAGATGGGAGGCTTTACGATAGAATCCCTGATCATGTTCGCCTCCGGTTTTATTATAGAAAAACTGATCCTGGAGTATTTCAGGGATCTCTTTGAACAGCGCAAAAAGATCCTGGAGCAGGAAAGATCCATGGAGGAAAAG
>CAMVDF010000116.1 GCA_947166195.1 uncultured Lachnospiraceae bacterium | reverse complement strand
TCATATGCCCCTTCCTCCAGCAGTCTTTCGATGGCAAAGCCGGTCTCCTCCCCGGTCATATCATCCACATTGCACTGAAGCACCCTGACAGTCTCATCAAAGTCCTCCGTACCGCCATCCTTTGTCGACCCAAGAAATGCCCTGACGGTGTTTGCTCTTTCAAAATCCTTTGTACCCATCCCGTATCCTATGGCATCAGTCTTCATGACGGGCATATCCGAAAAATCATCCGCAAAATATTTCAACAGTGCTGCTCCCGTGGGTGTGCAAAGTTCGGACTTTATATCACCCTGATATATCGGGACATCTTTGAGGATCAGGGCCGTGGCAGGTGCAGGTACCGGCAGGATCCCGTGGGCACACTTCACATTCCCGCTTCCGGTACACACAGGCGAGACCACCACTCTTTCAGGACTTATCATGTTCATGAGCATACATACCGAGATCACATCCGCAAGGGCGTCCTTTGTACCCACCTCATGAAAATGGATCTGTGTGATATCGGTATCATGCACCGTGCTCTCGGCATCGGCGATGATACGATATACCTTTAGTGCATCCTCTTTTATCCTTTCATCCAGATCAAGAGCCTTTATCTGCTCACTGATATCCGACAGGCTGCTGTGTGCATGACCTCCGTCTTCATGGTCATGATCGTGATGATGCTCATTGTCATGATGATGCTCGTGGTCGTGATAATGCTCGTGGTCATGATGATGCTCGTGGTCATGATGATGCTCATGCTCTTCACGACCGTCTACGAGAACCTTCATATGGGTCCCCGTGATACCGCACTTTTTTGTCTTTTCGGGAATCACCCTGACTCCGTCAATCCCAAGGGAATTTATACGATCAATGAAAGATGACTGTTCTTCTTTTGAGAGAAGCTCAAAAAGTGCCGCCGTCAGCATATCTCCGGCCGCTCCCATGCTGCAGTCAAGAAAAAGTGTTTTCATTTTTCACTCCTTTTTTCCATGTGATTAATAAGAGAGGCCTGATAGGCGGCACCGAAGCCGTTGTCGATGTTTACGACCGAGACTCCGCTGGAGCAGGAATTCAGCATCGAAAGCAAAGCTGATATCCCGCCAAAGGATGCCCCATAGCCCACACTCGTCGGAACCGCTATGACCGGAGCACTGACAAGTCCTCCGACAACACTTGCAAGAGCTCCCTCCATCCCGGCAACCGCGATAACAACGGAAGCGCTCATCAGATCGTCAAGATTTGAAAGCAGCCTGTGAAGTCCCGCAACACCCGCATCATAGATCCTCACGGTCTCATTACCGAAAAACTCCGCTGTCAGGGCAGCCTCCTCCGCAACCTTCAGGTCACTGGTCCCGGCAGATACGACCGCGATCCTTCCGATGCCGTCCGCTTCCTTTTTTTCTCCCGCAGTTCCCATGCATGCTTCACGGTGATAACAAAAACCTTTTACATCTTCAAGCACCGCCGCCTTTTCATCCGAAAGCCTTGTGACAAGGATCCTTTCCTGGCCGTTTTCCCGCATCGTTTTTATTATGGAGAGTATCTGCTCTGCGCTCTTTCCGGCCCCGTAGATGACCTCACCGTTTCCCTGTACGAGGCTCCTTTTCATATCCACCTTTGCAAAGCCTATGTCCGCATAAGGCTCCTTTTGAAAATAAAGCAGGGCCTCGTCCGTGCTGATCCTGCCCTGCTTTAGTTCTTCAAGTATTTTTTTTGCATCCGTCATGCCGTTCCTTCTCCGAAATCCTCAGACTCTGATCACGCTGCTGCGCCGTTCTTTTTTCGCCTCATAGAGCATCCCGTCAACTTTAGCGATAAGCTGCGAGAAATCCATGCCTGTATCGCTGCTGATCTCGACACCTCCCACAGACATTTCAACATAATAAGGGCGTTTTGAATTGCTGTTGTATTTTTCCGCCTTCTTTTTGATGGCTCCGCTAAGCCTTTCGATCCACTCCTGCTCGTCATCATCCTCGCGGATCGCCATGATGACCAGAAACTCATCTCCTCCGTATCTGCCGACGTATCCGCGGTTTCCGATGAGCTTTTTCAGGATCGAAGCCGTGACCTTGATGGCATTGTCGCCCTCGGCATGTCCGAAATTATCATTGATCTCCTTCAGGTGGTCAAGGTCTACCATCATGATGATCATATGATCGCTTTCATGGCCGTTCAGACAGGATACCGTCTTTTCATATATGCCTCTGCGGTTCAGGACGCCTGTCAGCGCGTCGGTATAGGCATTTATATTGAGAAGACTGTTCTGCTCCTCAAGCCTCTTTCTGAATTCCGCTTTTTCAAGGGTGAGCTCAAGGAAGTGAATGGCTGTTCCAAGCTGGACAGAGATCATATAGAAATCAGTCACCATCTCCGGGGATATCTCACACTCAAGAACTCCATAGTTCCGATTTCCGTCAAAAAGCAGGAAATTAAAATGCGACCTGTGTCTGTCCTCACTGAAAAAATCCGACATCCAGTCACTTGACTCCCTTGTAAACTCTATAGGAACATCAAGGACATTGATCTCGTCACCTTCCTGAAAAGCTCTCAGGTAAAGCAGATCCGGCATTTTCCAGTCTTCCTCATTATTTATGACACAGACCTTTGGAAGGATAAAAATCTTTGAAGTGACCGCCCCGTGGGCACAGAGGATCTCGCATACTCTTTCATAGAACCTGTGCTTGTCCTCGGCAAGCGTAATGAGCTCCTTGATCAGATAAGGACCGGTCAATGACCTGTGGTAGGACTCCTTGACCGTATTATACTGGTCCATGAAGGCTTCATCGCTTTCGGGAAGGTCTGCGACCGCCTTGGGAGGGCATCCGCAGGAGCACCTGACAATGAAATCGGTTGGCACGACGACATTTTCAGCCTTTCTGCCTTCTATCAGGTTTTCAGCCTGCTCCAGTGCCGCCTTTCCCATCTCAAAAGCATTCTGCCTGTTTGTGGTAAGGGGAGGCTCCACATAAGCCGAGGAAAACACATTGTCAAAGCCGGTCACCGCAAGATCCACTCCCACAGTGTATCCCTTGCTTTCGCATACACGGTAGATCGCCGTGGTCATCTCGTCATTTGCAGAAACTATGGCTTCGGCTTCGGGATTGTCATCGAGAAGCTTTTCCACCTTTTCATCGGCATATTCCGTATAGTCACCCTTTGTGACCATCCTGAAGGAAAACTCCAGACCGTTGTCGGTCATGGCGGATCTGTAGCCTTCAAGCCTCTCCTTTGCGTCACTGTTGATGTCATAGGGCCCCGCCAGATGAAGTATGTTCTTCAGTCCGTGTTCCTTTATGAGATGGCTGGTACAGGTATATATGCCTCTGGCATTGTCGGTTCTGATACTGACGCCTTTTTCCGGATCCACCTTGTCCGAGATTACACCGCAGGGGATCCCGTCCAGTTTTTTATAGAATTCCTCAAGAGCTATCCTGTGAAATGTGGTGATGGTGCCGTATGCTATGATGACGGCATCCAACGACGAAAAAAAGGCATAATCATAGATGGTACAGTACTGGAAATCCATATCAGTACTGCTGCTGACATCATCGCCCATGAACTGTGCATATTCCAGTCCCAGATAGAAATGAAGATCGTAGTCTTCCTTTTTTGAATTGTCATATATTGATTTCAGAAGCTGTTTCGGAAAGTATGTATGGGTGTTTCCGATGAACACTCCTATCTTCTTTTTCTTCAAGCAGGCCCCCTGTGATACGCAATTATTTCTCCCTCATTTATTATACTATATCTTTTTTTCTTGACAACAAAAATAAAAGCAGTATAATACAAATGAACATATGAATGATTGTTCATTTGTTCATTAAATATCAACCACAACTATCAAGGAGGCTCATATGAAAAAAACATACCCTATCGAAGTAGACTGCGCGAACTGTGCGGAAAAAATGGAAAATGCCGCAAAAAACACCGATGGCGTAAAGGATGCGACCGTCAGCTTCATGACTTTGAAGATGAAGGTCGAATTTGAAGACGGGGCAGATCCCGATTCGGTCATGAAAAATGTACTCTCAAACTGCAAGAAGGTCGAGGAAGACTGCGAGATCTTTCTTTGATCCTCAATCCTGACAGATTCTTTTTCCGGAGGGTAGAAAAAGCATGAAAAAAAATCAGAAGAAAATGCTCATCAGGATCATAGCAGCAACGGTGCTGACGATCGCATGCATAATATGTGAAAGATTCATATCCGCCTGGTATGTGATGCTGCTCCTGTATATGATACCCTATCTGATCGCAGGCTATGATGTTCTCAGAAAAGCCGGGCACGGCATCAGGAACAGACAGGTATTTGATGAGAATTTTCTCATGAGCATAGCTACACTGGGTGCCATTTTCGTTGGTATCTCAAATGCCCTGAAGGGCGGTGACGGTGATTACCTTGAAGCTGTGGCCGTCATGCTTTTGTATCAGACCGGAGAACTTTTTCAGAGTATCGCTGTCGGCAGATCCAGGAAAAACATCTCCTCTCTCATGGATATCAGACCGGACTATGCAAATATCGAGGATGAAAACAAAAATCTCAAAAGAGTCGACCCCGATGAGGTTGAGATCGGAAGCATCATCATTGTTAATCCCGGAGAAAAGATCCCCCTTGACGGAATAGTCAGGGAAGGCTCATCTTCTCTGAACACGGCGGCTCTTACCGGAGAAAGCGTTCCAATGGATGTTTCAAAAGGAAGTCAGGTCCTGTCCGGCTGCATCAATCTTTCAGGTGTACTGAAGATCGAAACGACATCCGACTTTGAAGAATCCACGGCATCAAAGATTCTGGAGCTTGTGGAAAATGCCGCTTCAAGAAAATCTACCTCGGAAAACTTCATTTCCAAATTTGCAAAATATTACACTCCCATAGTCTGTTTCTCGGCCCTTGCCCTCGCCGTGCTTCCTCCCCTGTTTCTTTTGCTTGCGGGAAGGGATCCTGTCATATTCACCTGGATATACAGGGCCTGCACGTTCCTGGTCATCAGCTGTCCCTGTGCCGTGGTCATAAGCATACCCTTAAGCTTTTTTGCCGGCCTGGGCGGTGCAAGCAGCAGCGGTATACTCATCAAGGGATCGAATTTCCTTGAGACCCTTTCAAAGGTCAGATATGTGGTTTTTGACAAAACCGGGACACTGACCCACGGCACCTTTGAGGTGACTGCCGTTCATCACACTCCCCTGGCCGCCGAAGAGCTTTTGAGGATCACGGCCCACCTGGAGGGACACAGCAGCCATCCGATAGCGATGAGCATCAAAAAAGCCTACAAAAAGGAGCTGAACCTGGATATCGTAAAAGACATCAGGGAGATCAGCGGCAAGGGTATATGCGGAACCGTTGACGGAAGATCGGTCGCTGCGGGAAATGCCGCACTGATGCAGGTACTCGGTATTGATTACAAGGACTGCCATCATACGGGAACCATCATTCATGTCGCCATGGACGGATCCTATGCCGGACACATCGTGATCAGCGATACCATAAAACAAAGCTCTAAGGAAGCGATAGCAGAACTCAGAAAGGCCGGTATCAAAAGGACAGTAATGCTTACCGGAGATTCGGAAAAGGTTGCTCGCTCCGTTGCCGAAGCAGTAGGAATAGATGAATTCCATGCCGGGCTTTTGCCTGATGAAAAGGTCAGCCGGGTTGAAGAACTGCTCAGGCTGAAGGGCACAAAGGAAAAACTGGCCTTTGCCGGAGACGGCATCAATGATGCCCCCGTGCTTTCGATCTCTGACATCGGTATAGCCATGGGTGCCCTGGGCTCTGATGCAGCCATAGAGGCAGCCGATGTTGTGCTCATGGACGACGATCCCAAAAAGATAGCAAAAGCCATCAGGATCGCAAAGAAGTGCCTTCGCATAGTACATGAAAACCTGATCTTTTCGATCTCGATCAAGGTACTGTGCCTGATCCTGGGAGCCTTCGGAATTGCAAATATGTGGATCGCCATACTTGCTGACGTGGGTGTGATGATCCTTGCAGTATTAAATGCGATACGGGCTCTGTTTGTAAAGGAGGTTTGATGATGGACAGAACAGCTGCTTCTTTTCCCGATGAGGAAAAAATGATAATGCTCGCCGATCTTTTCAAGAACTTCGGGGATACGACAAGGGTTCGTATTCTGTATGCTCTATATGAAAACGAGATATGTGTAAATGACCTGGCAAATGATCTTGGCATGACACAGTCTGCCATCTCCCACCAGCTGAGGATCCTGAAACAGAACCGGCTCATCAAGGGACGCAGGGACGGAAAGCTCATCCTGTACTCTCTTGCCGATGAACATGTCCGTACTCTGCTTTCAGTAGGAATGGAGCATGTACTTGAATAGTGGGACAGAGATACGTCCCCTGTCCCACTTTTTTTATTAAAGTTTGAAGAATTCCATCTCCTGATGGAGTTTTTCGGCAAGCTGGTGCAGATCTGCAGCCGAGTGGTTGATGACCTCGAAGGTTGCATTGAGCTCCTGCATGGAGGCGTTGGTCTCCTGCGTGGATGCGGCGTTCTCCTCCGAAATGGCCGACAGGTCGTCGATGACACCCACGACGGCATTCTTTGCATTGTTCAGGTTCTCCACTCTGGAAGTGATATCCGTCGAACTGTCGGATACTGCCTGCACACCGACAGCCATATGCTCCATATCCTTTCTGGTGGAATCAAGCTGCTCGTTCTGAGCCTCGAATTCCTTGTTGAGATCTCCGAGCCTCTGGACACTCTTTTGGGATTCCGTAACCAGATCCGTCACTATCTGTCCAATATTGACTGCTGCTTCACCCGACTGGGCGGCCAGTGAACCGATCTCTGTTGCGACCACGGCAAAGCCCTTTCCTGCCTCTCCAGCTCTTGCAGCCTCGATGGAGGCATTGAGTGAAAGAAGGTTTGTCTGCTCTGAGATCGCAGTGATGACATTTGAAGCCTCGGCGATCTTTTCGACCGCTTCATTCGTAGCCCTGATCTGCTTGTCGATGACTCCGACGGATTCAACGACTCCGGCATTCTGCTCTATCAGCTTGTTCAGAGCGCCCATGGCATTTTCACAGGCCTCCTCCATATCCCCTGCCTGCCTTGAAAGTTCCTCTATGCTGGCAGTTATGCCATCGATATCATTGCCCATATCGGCTGTATTTGTCGCAGCTGTCTGGATGCTCTCTG
>CAMVDF010000115.1 GCA_947166195.1 uncultured Lachnospiraceae bacterium | reverse complement strand
TGCTTTATAACCTTGAAGTTATCATCAAACTCATAAACAAGAGGAACACCTGTAGGAATATTTACGCCCAGAATTTCATCGGGAGTAAGATCATCGAAGTACTTAACAAGAGCTCTGAGTGAATTTCCGTGAGCTGCGATGATCACCCTCTTGCCTTCCCTGAGTTTGGGAAGGATCTCCTGCTGGTAATAAGGGACTGCCCTTGCTATGGTATCCTTCAGGCTCTCGGTCAAAGGCATCTCATCCTTGGGCTCGTACCTGTACTGTTCCTGGCGGGCAGGATTCCTCTCGTCACTCTCCTCCAGAGCGGGAGGCTGGATGTCAAAGGATCTCCTCCAGATCTTTACCTGGTCCTCTCCGTACTTTGTTGCAGTCTCTGATTTGTTGAGACCCTGCAGTGCTCCGTAATGACGCTCGTTTAACTTCCAGCTCTTGATAACCGGAAGCCATTCCCTGTCCATCTCGTTTAATGCAAGTCCGAGTGTATGGATGGCGCGGCGCAGATATGAAGTATAGCAGATATCAAAATCATATCCCTCTTTTTTCATCAGCTGACCCGCTGCCTTTGCCTCTTCCACTCCCTTGGGTGAAAGGTCAACATCAGTCCAGCCCGTAAATCTGTTTTCGAGATTCCATGCGCTCTCGCCGTGTCTGACAAGTACAAGTGTATACATACCTTTTTTCCATCCTTTCTTATTTTTAATACACAACTGTATAATAATACCCTATAAACCGCTTTTTTTCAAGATTCTCTCGAGTTTTTGCAAATATCCTCCAGTTTATCCACATCAAGGTTCAGAAATTCGTCCGGCCTGACAGTCCTGTCATCGATGTAAAAGCCTTTTTTTCCGGGCCACGGCTTGCCGTAGATGATCTCGTCATAGGGTATCTCCCATCTGTCGAGCCACTCCTGGAGGTTGCGGGCCGTATTCTTGTTGATGAGTCCGATGTTGCCGTTGTAGGAGTTCATGTTCCTTGAGGTGAAGAGGACTATCTTTGCCCCCCTTTCCTTGTAGAAGCGGAGTTTCCTGCACATATTTTCATAAGGGACCAGATCCTCGTATCTTTCATCCGGTTTTTTGATGGGGCAGAGGGTCCCGTCCACATCCAGGATAAAGGAATAGTCGTCGTATCTTTCTTCCATTTGTTCTCCCTGTTCTCCTTCAGATGGCGAGTGCCGCGGTAACTATACACATGGAATATACCTCAAGTGCGTTGCAGCCTCTGGGCAGATAATTGATCGGTGCGTTCAGTCCCAGAAGTATGGGACCGTAGCTTTCAAAGTTGCCCATCCTCTGGGCTATCTTGCTGCCGATGTTTCCCGAATAGAGATCGGGGAATATAAACGTGTTTGCATAGCCCGCAACCTTTGACTCGGGGCATTTGGTCCTGGCAACCCTGGGAGATACGGCCGTGTCAAACTGAAGTTCTCCTTCTATCGGGACATCCGGCATGGCCTTTTTTGCAAGGGCAGCAGCATTTCTCATCCTGTCAACATCCTCTCCCTTTCCGGAACCCAGGGTGGAATAGCTTAAAAAAGCAACCTTGGGATCCACGCCGAATACCCTTGCACATTCAACCGTATCCTCGCAGATGGTCACAAGTTCTTCCTCCGAGGGCCTGATGTTTAAGGCGCAGTCAGCCATGGCAAGGACCTCGTTCTCACCGGTGGCGGAGGGTCTGACAAGGATCATGCAGGAGGATGCTATCTTTCCGGGGTGCTTCGTTTTTATTATCTGAAGGGCCGGCCTGACTATCTCAGCCGTGGAATAGGTGGAGCTGACCAAAAGACAGTCGACGATCTTTTGCTTGACCAGCATGGTGCCGAAATAGTGCTCCTCAAGCATTATCTTTCGCGCTTCTTCCTTTGTCATGCCTTTTTCTTTGCGCATCTCGTAGTAGGCTTCGGCCATTTCATCGAATCTTTCATACGAGGCGGGATCAATCATCAATGCACCGCGGATATTATATCCTGCTTCCTCTGCGGCTTTTTCGATGGCATCGCTTTTTCCCAAAAGAACGGGCTTGACGAAATTGCTGGCAAGCAGACGGGATGCCGCCTCGAGTATCCTGGGGTTGGTACCGTCGGTGAGCACGATGCTCTTTGGATTTTTTTTGAGGTTTTCGATCATGGATCCGAATCCGAACATAATCATTCTCCTTTTATGATTTTTTTCAGTCTTTCTATATGAGGTCTTTCATAGAGGCTGCCGTTTATGATCACGGCTCCCTCATTGCGTGCTTCAAACTCTTTTATTATACCGCTGATGACATCCTTCGGGACGGCTTTTTGAAGTTTTTTTGACACCTCCGCCTGGGCGGGGTGGATCATGAGTTTTCCGTCAAAGCCGAACCGGGCGCTTTTTTTCAATTCCTCTTCAAAAAGTGCCGGATCCCTGTACCCGGTGCTGATGGTGTCCACGGCGTTTTTTCCGGCCGCCTTTGCGTAGAGGACGAGCCTTGAACGGGCGGCAAAAAGGGCATCGTCATTGGTTTCGACTCCAAGTCCCGAACAGTAATCCTCGCCTCCGAGAGCCAGCGAGACGATCCTTTCGTCATCCGCAAATCTTTCAAGGTTTATGATGCCTTTGCAGGTTTCGATGAGGGGAACTATCCTTTTGTCTCCGATGAGGGATTCGCAGCCCTTGATGTCCTCAATTCCTTCAAACTTCGGGATCATGAAGCCGTCGATGTCAAGATCTTTGAGGGCTTTCATTTCCTCTTTGAGGTTGTCCGCATTGAGCCTGACAAAGACCTGCTGCTCCTTTGAGGGCCTGACAGCCCCGTGTGAGCACAGCAGTTTCAGACCCTCCGCCTTTTCAGAGGGCTTCAGGGAATCTTCCAGATCGTAGATCAGGTTATCCGCATTTTTGAGTTTTTCCGATGATGAGAGAAACCTTTCCCTGCATGGCACGAACAGCCAGCTTTCGGGGATTTTGCCAAAATCTGCCATCAGATCCGTGATCCTTTGCGCTGTTATTATAGAGAGGGTCTGCTTCCGATTGTCGGGTTCAAAACACAATATCCGGAGCGCTCCGCACTTCCGTGCTTCAACGCTCCTCCCTGACATTGTAACATAAATCCGGCCATAAATTTACTGTTTTCGTGTATTTCTTTTAAAAGTTTACTGTGTTATTATATAAGTGAGGAAAAAGGATCATATCCTTTTCGAAAGGAGACTGCTATGTTAGCTACACTTATACCTTTGTTTGACAATGAAATGGCTGTCGGTGCCTATTCCATATTCGCACAGCGACAGAATCTCCTGCTGCAGCCGAACTTTGCCGCCGGAAACAGGTTCGACGGCGCCGGAAGCGTGGTGGGACTTGATATAGTGGACAGCATAGGTCTTTCGGACCTTGCCGATGACAGGGAAGTTTTCATCGAACTCAACGACATCAATATCTTTGCCGATATCAAGTCGCAGTGCAAGGCGCCCCACGACAAGCTGGTGCTCCTCATAGACAGCACGGTGACTCCCACGGAGAACTATCTGAACAGGATAACGGAGCTCAAAAAATCCGGCTACAGATTCGCCATCAGAAAACTCCAGATAGAACAGTTTGAAACCTACAAGCCGGTACTTCTGATGATGGACTATATCCTCCTCGACCACAGAAAGATAAAGATCAGCGTGGCAAAGGAATATTTCAGCAAGGTGTATCCCAACATCAGGCTCTGCGCGGTAAATGTGGATTCCCAGGAGGACTATGAAAAGCTGAAGGCCGACGGCGGATATGATCTGTATGAAGGAACCTTTTTCAGAATGCCCATCGTCAAGGCCGAAAGGGAAGTTGCTCCTTTGAAGGTAAACTACATCGAGCTCCTCAACATCGTAAACGAGCCTGATTATGATCTGACAAAGGCATCGGATGTGATCCAGCGGGATACCGCTCTGGTCATCTCCCTTTTGAAGATGGTCAACAGGATGACTGTCAATTCCGGCATCAATTCCGTCAATCATGCGGCTGCAATGCTTGGACAGCGTGAGCTGAAAAAATGGATCAACACCGCCGTGACAAAGGAACTGTGTGCGGACAGGCCCAGCGAGATCACGCGTATGTCCCTGATCCGTGCAAAGTTTGCAGAGGAGCTTGCAGATATCTTTGACAAGAAGGGTCTTGCTTCCGAGCTCTTCCTCATGGGACTTTTCTCGGTCCTCGATCTCATCCTCGACCAGCCCATGGAAAAGGCACTTGAAATGGTCAAGGTATCAAAGATGATCCAGGATGCCCTGATATCCGGCAAGGGAGAGCTTGCTCCCATCCTCGCATTCATGAATGAATATGAAAATGCTTCCTGGCAGGAGGTCTCAAGGCTCATGGTGCTGCAGGATATAGACATGGATTCCGTTTACAATGCCTATATCAGTTCCCTCAAGTGGTACAGGGATCTGTTTACGGCATGAGATAATATCAGGGACGCAAGTCCCACGAAAGCACGAGATGAGGAAGGAACGCGGAAGCACAAAGTGCGGAGCGGTCCGGATATCATGATATAGTAGTAGTATTATTGAGGAGGTTTTATTATGAAAAAGAAACTGGCGGCCCTTCTGGTGTGCCTCACTGTGGTTGTTTCTCTGACAGCCTGCGGTGGCCCCGCTTCATCCGGAAGCGATGTGGAAAAGATCAAAAAGAAGGGTAAACTCATTGTGGGCATCACCGATTTTGCTCCCATGGATTACAAGGATGCAAACGGTGAATGGGTCGGATTTGATGCCGATATAGCAAAGCTTGTGGCTGCAGACCTCGGGGTTACGGCACAGTTCGTCGAGATCGACTGGGATAATAAGATCCTGGAGCTTGAAAACGGCAGCATCGACTGTGTATGGAACGGCATGACACTGACGGATGAAGTCGCATCTGCCATGGAAGTTTCCGAGGCATATTGCAACAACGCCCAGGTGGTGGTCGTAAAGAGCGACAAAGCTTCCGAATACAACAGCGTTGAAAAGATCAAGGAGCTTTCCTTTGCGGTCGAGGCAGGAAGTGCAGGCGATGAGGTCGCCGTGGATAACGGCTTCAACGTCACCGCCCTCACCTCCCAGGCCGATACGCTGATGGAGGTTGAATCCGGGACCAGCGATGCCTGCATCATCGATCTTTTGATGGCAGGCGCCATGATAGGTGATAATACAAGCTATACCGATCTGACACATACCGTCGAGCTGAATAGTGAAAAATATGTTGTCGGATGCCGCAAGGGTTCCGACCTTGCCGGATTCATAGACAACGAATTCAAAAAATTCAAGACGGACGGCACCCTTGAAAAAACTGCCGTAACCTACGGCGTCCAGGATGCATTATGTTTCTGAATGTCACGCTTGCCCTTCTGTCGGGCTTTCTGAACACACTCAAGCTTTTTGCGCTGACATTGCTTTTTTCTATCCCGCTGGGTCTTTTGATATCCTTCGGCTCCATGAAAAGGCTTCGGATATTGAAATACCCGGTGAGGTTTTTCATCTGGGTCATCAGGGGAACTCCCCTCATGCTCCAGCTTCTCGTGATCTATTACGGTCCCGGAATCATTTTGAGAAAGAACATCTGGGGCTCCGGTGATACCGGAAGGTTCATCGCGGCTCTGGTGGCTTTTGTCATCAATTATGCCTGCTACTTTTCCGAGATATTCCGAGGCGGCATACAGTCCATCCCTGTCGGTCAGTACGAGGCCGGACAGGTACTCGGCATGACAAAGAGCCAGATCTTTTTCAGGGTCATTCTCCTGCAGGTCATAAAGCGTATCATCCCGCCCATGTCAAACGAGATCATTACACTGACAAAGGACACCTCCCTTGCCAGGGTCATAGCAGTTTACGAGGTGATCTGGGAGGGACAGTCCTTCATCAAGAGCGCCGGGATCATATGGCCGCTCTTTTACACCGGTGTATTTTATCTTGTATTTTCAGGCCTCCTGACCCTTCTTTTCGGTCTTGCCGAAAAGAAGCTGGGGTATTTTGAGACGAAGTAGGTTTTTCGGATTTGGAGTTTTGATGAGTATACTTGAAGTAAGTAATATAAAAAAGAATTTCGGAAATACCGAGGTTTTGAAGGATATCGGTTTTTCCATGGAAAAGGGGGATGTGCTTTCGATCCTCGGCTCGTCGGGAAGCGGCAAGACCACTCTGCTACGGTGTCTGAACTTCCTTGAGACACCGGACGAGGGCATCATCAGGGTAAACGGAGAGACCCTCTTTGACTCTTCCGATGCCTCTTCCCTTTCCGAAAGTGAGATCAGAAAAAAGAGGCTGCATTTCGGACTGGTCTTTCAATCCTTCAACCTCTTTCCTCAATATACTGCACTGGAAAATATCACTCTGGCGCCTTCTCTGCTTGCAAAGGAGGATCCGTCGATAGATATGTCTTCTCTGGAGGATCATGCCCGTGCCCTGCTTGACCAGATGGGACTTTCCGCAAAGGCGGGAAATTATCCCCACGAGCTTTCCGGCGGTCAGCAGCAAAGGGTTGCCATAGCCAGGGCCCTCGCCCTGAAGCCCGACATCCTCTGCTTTGACGAACCCACCTCGGCCCTCGATCCGGAGCTGACCGGTGAGGTATTGAAGGTCATCAGGGAACTTGCCGAAAAAAATACCACCATGATCATCGTAACCCATGAGATGGGCTTTGCCCGGGATGTGTCGGACCGCGCCATCTTCATGGACGGCGGAGTGATCGTGGAGGAGGGGCCCTCAACACAGGTCATCGACGATCCGAAGATGGAGAGGACGAAGCAGTTTCTTTCTTATTATAAGTGATGCCTTTATTGATCTCTCCCCAGTTTGACGCTCTGATCGAAAACCTCACGGTGCGGACTCCACGGTATTTGCCTTTGCCGCGAAGGAGGATCACGCCTTTTCCTTTATTGATATTATTGTAATATCCAAGGATCTCGTAATCAGTTCCCTTTTCCAGCCTGTTTGACAAAGTTTTGTTTTTCATCACCAGTTCAAGCCCGGGCTCTCCTTCTCCTCCGGGTTCTATGCTCTTTCCCGTATAAGGGCAGGCTTTTCCGCCGTTCACCTTCACCTCGGCTTTTCCTATATCCTGTTTCGGATCGATTATCCTGAAGCTTCCGGAGGTGTTTCCGATGTAATTTCCTTTGCTTCCCGCATTTATTGAGACAGTGATCCTTTCTCCTGTTTTGGGTGCAGCCGACCCGTCTGACGCAGTAGATCTCGTCTTCCTCGGACGCAGAGCATACCGTGGCAATGGCTGTGAG
>CAMVDF010000114.1 GCA_947166195.1 uncultured Lachnospiraceae bacterium | reverse complement strand
GTACTCATAGGAAAAACGGATGAGGATATGGGCTGGCATTCGGACCCCGAGCCCTTCAGGCAGGATGAGCTGAGGGTGCTTTCCGGCAGGAGTACCTACAAGGTTCAGGGAAAATGCATGATAAGAGGAGAAGAGCGGGATATCATAGCTTCAAAGCGGCCGCTTTATGACGGTGACGAGATCGTGGGGCTGGTGGGAAGCTTCATCGATATCACGGATGTTCTCCGCCGAGGGGGAGCAACAGAGGACGGACAGGTGGTCTACACCATCGACAGACTCAGGAAATACGGTTTTTTTGACAGGCTGATAGATGAGATCAGCCTGGAGGAGATACTTGATCCGCTGACGGGGATCCTGACCCGTTCTTATTCGCTGAAATTTGTTCAGAGCCTCATTGATGATTCCGTGCCTTTTACATTTACCATGATCGATCTGGACAATTTCAAATTTATCAATGACAGTTTCGGGCACAGTGCGGGAGATATGGTGCTTCGGACGGTGGCCTCAAAGCTTGCTGATTTTGCCGAAGGAACGGGACTTGTGGGAAGGTTTGGCGGAGATGAGCTGCTTTTGATAGACCTCCGTAATATCGAAAGGGAGGACAAAAAAACCTCTCTTGAAGATATGTATGACCGGTCCGGTTCGTTGCGCATAAACATGGATTTTGAAAACGGTTCTGCCTATATCACCGCAACTTCGGGGGCTGCAGCGTTTCCGCGTGATGCCGGCAATTTTGATGACCTGTTCGGGCTGGTCGACAAGATGCTTTATCTGGGAAAGAGCAGAGGCAGAAACTGTTTTTATGTGTATGATAATAAGAAATACGCAGACATTGAGATCACGAAGCTTGGTGCCCAGGGTATCTTTTCCGTCATGCAGAGTGTGAAAAATGCCATGGATAAGCAGGACGGTATCCTTGAAAAACTTCACTCCGTCACGCCCATCGTCGCAGAGACGCTGAAGGTGAAGGACATTTATTTCATAGGCAGAGACGGAAAGATGAGGGCAGTAAATGACAGCACCTTTGAGGCAGATGCAAAGGATATTGCAAATCTCATGGAGGATGATATCTTTTTTGACAGCACGCTTGATCGGGCAGAGAGGGAATGCCCGGTGTTTTACTCTGCGCTGAAGGATAACGGCTTTGGATCTGCCATGGCTGCTACCGTAAAAAATGAAAACGGAGTACGCGGATACCTTGTCGCTGCGGTAAACAGGAGCCTTCGTATCTGGCAGCAGGATGAATGCGCCATCCTTTATTATCTGGCAGGACTGCTGTCTTAAAAGATGACAGGGGGACAGGTCTCTGCTCCGCTACGGTCGGAGCAAAACTACCGTCCACAGGACGGCATGCGCCCCGGTGTCACATTTTTTGTGTATCAGAGGGACGGTTCTGTGTTACGTCGGTATTCATGCGCGTTTCACGAGATTTACAGCTGAAAACGAAACAGAGAACCGTCCCCCTGAAACAAAAACGAAACAGAGAACCGTCCCCCTGATACATTTTAGAAGGGAGAGGGTGGGATTGGGCATAAACGATTTTGTAAGCAGCAAAAATGAGCGTCTCGATAAGCAGTTATTATTTACCGCGGAGATAGACAAGATGACATCAATCCTTCGCAGGACGGTATTGATCGACAAAAGCCGGCGTGAAAACGATGCGGAGCATTCCTGGCACATTGCGGTCATGGCCATGCTTTTTTCGGAATATGCAAGCGAACCGGTGGACACCGGACGTGCAGTGCAGATGTGTCTTGTACACGACCTGGTAGAGATCTATGCAGGAGATACCTTTGCGTTTGATGTGGAAGGGAACAAAGGGAAAGAGGATCGCGAAAAAATGGCGGCGGACAGACTCTTTTCGACACTGCCGGAAGATCAGGGAAAGATGATACGTTCGCTGTGGGAGGAGTTTGATGCAATGGAAACGGCTGATGCAAAGTATGCCGCCTGCATGGACCGCCTCCAGCCTTTTTTCCACAACACCCTGACGGACGGTCACACCTGGGTGCAGGCCGGAGCGGACAGGGCAGCAGTCGAAAAGCGGGATGCCATAATAAAAGAGTTCATGCCAAGGGTCTATGAGTGGATCGATGACAATATCGATCAGGCCATAAGAAACGGATGGATCAAAGAAATGTGACAGGGGTGTGACAGGGGGACAGTCCCGGTGTTACAAAATCGGAGGAATACAATAATGCAAAAGAGTTTTTTGGCTGTATTGCTGTGTATGTTGCTTGTATCCGTGATTTCGGGGTGCGGTGAAAAAACCGGAAGCAATGAGCCGACAGAAAATGCTGCAGAAACCGAAAGTGCAAAACCGGCTGAAGACGCTGAAAAAACGGAAAGTGCTGCGCCGGTCGAAAGCGAGGAAAAACCGGTTGAGGAAACAAAGGAAGAACCCGAAAAGGAAGCTTCTGATAATAAAAACGGCCTCCTTGATTATGACGGTGACGAGCTTGTCAGCAAATATGATTCGTTTGAGATCAGCTCAAAAAATCTGAACGGCGGAGTCTGGGATGATATGATATCAAAAACAGAGAAAGGAGAAAATAAGTCTCCGGAGCTTTCCTGGGAACCTGTGGAGGGAGCCACGGTCTATGCCGTTTACATGGTGGACATAAGCATGCATTATTATTTGCATTGGGTAAGCAATGATATCAGTGAAACCATGCTGCCTGAGGGCTGGGCGCAGGGAAGCGAATATGTCGGACCCTATCCTCCGCCCGGCGGAACCCACATCTATGATGTATATGTGATCGCTATGAAAGCCCCCATAGAAAGACTGAAAGGCGGCGTAGGCAGCCCGACCCTGAAGATGGCTGAATTCATTGATTCCACAGATACCGATGCAGAGGGAAACAGCGGAAATATCGTGGCGGTAGGTCATCTTTCAGGATCCTTCACACATTGAAATGTAACAGCGTAACAGGGGACGGTTCTCTGTTACACCAGTATTTATCGGCGTTTCACGGGATCAATCCATTAAGTCGAAACAGAGAACCGTCCCCCTGAAACAAAAACGAAACAGAGAACCGTCCCCCTGAAACACCCCCTGAAACATGGATAGGAAACATGTATAACGAATTTTTGGAAAAAACTGAATATGTGGATCATGATGATCCAGTGATAAAAAATCTGGCTGAGAGATTAAAAAATGAGTCGGCGGATGAATTGTCTCTTATCAGGAACACATATTATTTTGTAAGAGATGAGATCAGACATTCCTGGGACGCCAAGGACAGACGGGTTACGGTTTCCGCAAGTGATACGCTTCGGGAAGGCGTCGGTATCTGCTGGGCTAAGGCAAACCTGCTTGCGGCACTTTTACGCGCAAACAGTATTCCGACAGGCTTTTCCTATCAACGGCTGACCCTCGGGGATACACCCGATACAGGATATTGCATTCATGCAATGAATACGGTTTATGTGAGCAGTCTCGACAAGTGGATAAGGCTTGATGCCAGAGGAAATAAAGAAGGTGTAAGTGCTGAATTTTCAACAGATGAAGAGATACTGGCGTTTGAAATAGAGAGCGAAGGCGAAACAGATTATCATGACAATCATTCCTATCCGGACAAGGGATTGATGAAGGTTCTGGAAGAAAGCCGTGATGCAATGGACATGTATCTTCATCATTTGCCGGATCAGTTAACCTACAAAGCTGAATATAAGATTGCCACAGCTGATGACATGGAACTTATGATGAACAGCCGATTTGAAATGCTTAAGGTAGTGAATGACCTGGATTATAAATATGAGTATAGTGATGAAATAGTAAAAAGCAGCAGAGAGTATTTTGAAAAAGGGGATCATACAACAGTGCTTGCTATGGATGGAAAACGGGTCATAGGCTGCGCATCCATATGCTACATGTATATAATGCCTACCTTTGATCATCCAACGGGAAAGAGAGCCCGTCTCATGAATGTATATACCATGAAAGAATGGCAAAGACGGGGCATCGCTAAAAAAATGGTATCAATGTTGACAGACGATGCCAGGAAACGCGGAGTTACCGAGATCAGCCTTGATGCTACAGAGGAAGGCCGCCCCTTATATGAAAAACTTGGATATGTACCGTCAAAAGAAGGTATGGTTTTCCTGCTCAAAAAAGATGAAAGTTACGGTTAATCAAGCAGATTCATATGAAAATGAGAGTGCGGTGATAAATGCTGTCACCGTGACCGACGATATCAGGAATGCGGTGGATATATTGCGTGGCAGCGGCGCGAGCATTCCCGTGGTATCGGAAGGTGATACATTGATGCTCAGGGCATCATCGATATATTACATAGAGTCGGTTGACAAGAGGACCTATGTGTATACGAAGGATGCCTGTTATGAGACAAAATACCGGCTGTACGAGCTTGAGGAGATCCTGGGAGTCAATTTCCTGAGATGCTCAAAGGCTATGATCGTCAACATCAGAAAGATACGTTCTGTGAGGGCGGAGCTGAACGCGAGACTGTCTGCTGAACTGTTAAACGGCGAACGTCTCATCATATCAAGAGGCTATGTAAAGGATCTCAAGAAAAAACTCGGAGTAGTATAGATTATGAACAAAGCAAAACTGATCTTTAACCATACATTGATGATATCGACTGCCATACTCTTTGGCCTGGGAGTCAGGACAGCGGTCATGTTTTTTGCAACAGGCTCATACATGATAAACTGGGAGTGGTACATCCCTTTGTCGATCATAGCAGTGGGCTTTCTGTGCTCGCTGGCATCCCTTCTGCTGTACGACGATCCGGCCATAAGCAGAGCAAATATGCGCGTCAGGATATGTCTGCATTTTCTGCTGGTACTTGCGATAGTCTCGATATCCGGCTGTTTATTTGGCTGGTATTCCGATCTTGCCGGTTATCTGCTGATATTGATAATGTACATCCTCATCTACGCCTTCGTTTGGATATCCACGGTCTGGATGCTGAAGACCGATGAAAAAAAGATCAACGAAGCGATAAACGGGATCCGCGATGAGGAGTAGACCGGTATAATAAAACCGCTTCTTTTTTTGAAATCCTGCAACCTGGTCACATGTTTTTGCATGTTGGTCGGGTTGCTCTTTTTTTTTGCCGCGCATGTGATATATATGATTCATGCAAGCCGATAAAGCAGCTGACAAAAGAAGGAGAATAAAGACAATGACAAACGCAATCTCGGTAAAAAACCTGACAAAAAAATATGACGATCTGACGGCGGTAAACGGTATCTCATTTGAGGTGGGGGAAGGAGAACTGTTTGCATTCCTCGGCGAGAATGGAGCCGGCAAATCAACCACGATCAATATCCTTTGTACGATCCTGAAAAAGTCCTCCGGGGATGTGAGGGTGTTCGGGCATGAACTGTCAAAGGATGATGATGCGATCAGAAATCTGACAGGCATCGTTTTCCAGAATTCCGTACTTGATAAAAAACTGACGGTCGGCGAAAACCTGATGACGAGAGGTTCTTATTATGGAATGAACAAAACGCAGATCAGGACACGCCTTGAGCCGTATATGGAGGATTTTGAGATCGGAGAGATCTGGAACAGGAAGTACGGGAAGCTCTCCGGCGGACAGAGGAGGAGGGTGGATATCGTCAGGGCACTTATTAACGACCCGAAGATCCTGTTCCTTGACGAACCGACGACGGGGCTTGATCCGAAGTCGCGCAGGATCGTGTGGGATCATATCAAAAAGCTGCAAAGGGAAAAGCAGCTGACCATTTTTCTGACCACTCATTACATGGAGGAAACGGCGGATGCGGATGAAGTCAGGATCCTCGAGCACGGCAATATCATAGCATCGGGAACGCCGTCGCAGCTTAAGAGCAGATATGCGGCCTCGAAGCTTGTATGGTATACGGAAAGATCGGAAAGCTGTGAAAAGATCATAAAGGGCTATGACCACAGCTATGATGCGGATCATTACAATATCAGATTCACGGGTTCCGTAACGGATCTGCTGTGCAGCAACAGGAGCCTCATCACTGATTATGAAGTCATAAAGGGAACGATGGATGATGTATTCTTAAATCTGACGGGAAGGGAGATGGAAGCATGAGGATGTATATGGGACTTACAAAAAGGAATCTGCTGGTGTATTTCAAGGATAAACAGTCGATAGTTTTTTCGCTGCTGACATCGATGATCGTATTTGCACTGTACATGCTCTTTCTCAAGAGTACATTCGTAAATGCCATAGATGGCGCATTAAGCGCCTTTCCTGCTTTGAGAGGTATAATAAAAACGGAGGACATCGACATGCTTTCAAGTATCATTCTGCTGACCGGGATCATCGGATCAGCGATGATAACCGTCCCCTATAACTGCCTGCAGACCGTGATAAATGACAGGGAAAACGGTGTGGACCGGGACATTCTGACGACACCTATCAAAAGGTGGCAGATCGTATTATCCTATTTTTCCGCATCGGGCATAAGCGCTGTCATCATGAACGGGATCATTCTCACTGCGGGTCTTTGCATACTGGGAGCAAACGGTGATCTTTGCATGAGTGCAGCGGATATCGCACTGGTGTATGCGGTGGTCGCACTGGGCTGTCTGTCCTCGACGGCAATGTTCATGATGGTGATCCCGTTCTTTAAGACATCGTCTGCAAGCGGCGCGTTTTTCGGGATCCTTTCTGCGGTATCAGGATTTGTCATCGGTGCATATATACCGATTTCACAGTTTTCGGACAGGGTGCAGACGGTGTGCAACCTGTTTCCCGCAAGTCATGTGACCATACTCCTGCGCAATGCCCTGCTTGGCGGTGTTCTTGATAATATAGACAAAAGCATCGGCGGTGTCGACAATGGTATGTTTGTAAGCTCGGTGAAGGACATATTCACCTTCAGGGCCTGCATGTTCGGAAATACCCTTGAGATAAGCCAGATGTGCCTCTACATACTCGGCGCCTTTGCGGTCAGCCTTGCCGGAATGATCTTCCTGTATTCAGGAAAAAGGTGACAGAGGGAGTAACAGGGGGACGGTTCTCTGTTTCACTTTTGTATCACGGGGACGGTTCTCTGTTTCGCTTTGAGGGCTCCGTCCCGTGAAACGCGCATGAATACCGGCGTCACACAGAACCGTCCCCTGTTACGGTATAAGACGCAGATGCCCGGTTTTGCTTGTCAGTTTTTTCCTGCCTATGATACTAAGAAAGTGCATCCGGATGCAGGACAGTCACGGGTCGGCCACATTCGCATCCATGCTCAGTGTGGCCTCGAAGGTACATCCCTGTACCTTCGTCCCTGAGATTTCAGCACTTTCAAGTATCATGTACGGC
>CAMVDF010000113.1 GCA_947166195.1 uncultured Lachnospiraceae bacterium | reverse complement strand
ATCTATCACGCAGCGGGAGCTGCCGGTATGGGCGTTATCGAAGCAGCAAAGGAAGGCGGCGACGGATGCTTTGTGATCGGTGTCGACAGGGACCAGGCCTATCTGGCTCCCGACCATGTCCTGACCTCCGTGATCAAAAACATCTCTCTTGCCATTGAAAATGTATCGGTACAGTACATGCTGAATGATAATATAAACGGCATCAATCTTGATTTCGGTCTTTCCGAACATGCAGTGGGTATCAGTACCATTCATGATAATTATCCCGAAAATGTTTATGAAAGAGTTCTCGAGATCGGAAAGGATATAGCATCCGGCATCATCATTGTTCCAAAGGATGAGGCAGGCTATAACGAATTCGTTTTGTCGCTTGGGGAGGTTTAAATTATGTATGATCTTGTGATAACAGGTTCAGGTCCCGCGGGACTGAGCGCTGCGATCTACGCTGCAAGAGCGGGACTTAAGTTTATAATTCTTGAGGAAAACCTTCCCGGAGGACAGATCATAAACACCTACGAGATAGATAACTATCCCGGCATACCGGGCATCTCAGGTTCAAATCTGGCATCACGCATGGAGGAGCATGCAAGAAAGCTTGCCGGTGATTCCTTTGTTGATGATACCGTAACCTCTGCAGTTTTAAATGACAGTGTCAAAAAAATATTTACGGCATCCCACAGGATCTATGAAACGCGAACCGTCATCATTGCGACCGGAGCAACTCACAGAAGACTTGAAGTACCGGGCGAGGATATGTTCTCCGGAAACGGTGTGTCCTACTGCGCAACCTGCGACGGCGCCTTTTTCAAAGAAAAGGATGTGGCCGTAGTCGGAGGGGGCAATACAGCAGCCATGGATGCTCTGTATCTTTCCGGTCTTTGCAAAAGCGTGAGCATCATCCACAGGAGAAATGTCCTTCGTGCGGACAAGGTTCTGCAGGACAAGCTTTTTTCTGCCGAAAACATAAAGATATATTGGAACTGCCGTGTCGATGAGATCTATGGAAATGAACAGGTGAAGGGTCTGAAGCTTCGTGATCTGAAAAACGATACCGTAAGCGATCTGGCTGTTGACGGCATCTTTGCAGCAGTCGGGATCACACCGGCCTCTGCTTTGTTTTCCGCAAGTGTCAACACGGACAAGGAGGGCTATATCATAGCCGACGAGACCTGTATGACAAACGTCCCCGGAGTCTTTGCTGCCGGGGACGTCAGAACCAAAAACTTAAGGCAGGTGGTCACCGCCGTATCGGACGGCGCAAATGCCGTCACCTCTGTGCGGCAGTACCTGCTCGGCTGATGAATGTTTTTATTATACTATTTCAATGCGTTGAACAGTTCAAACATCTTGATCGCAAAGTCAAGAGGATAGAGCTGGACCATGATACTGTCTATCAGATTTTCTATATGCATGTCAAAGGATATCTTGACGAAAAGATCTGCAGGATTGTCAAACATCTTTTCAAAAACCTTGACGCTGTTCACATCGATCTTTTCCACCGTAGGGGTACTGATATCCGTAGCTATGTTGAGCATGGTTGAAAGGGAAGTTGCTGCCGTTCCCATCATCTGGTTCATTGCTTCGGAGATCGCGCTCTGATGAAGTTCTCCAACCTCACCCTGTACATTCTGTCCGCTTCCACCCATCATCAGATCCGTCATGATGAGGACATCATGCTCCTTCAGTATGAACACATTGTTTCCCGTCAGTCCTTTTACATAGTGTATATTTACAAAGACGCATGTCTTGTCATAATCATCGAGAGCTTCGCTCTTTTTTATCACGGTCACCTTCGGAGTTGTGATGTCCACCTTGTGCTGAACCATCATACTCAGGGTCGTTGCAGAATTGCCCATGCTTATATTTGCTATCTCGCCCAGCGTATCAACCTGTTCGGGCGTCAGATAATTATCTGCCATTACTGTGCCTCCTGTTTTTTGTCGAAACTGTTTCCATCGTCATTATCTTATCACAATCCCGACCAAAAAATAAACCCAAAAACGGCTAAAAACCCGCTTAAAATGCAGGTTTCCCACATGTTGTGGTATGTCCCGTCCACCACAACAATATATGCAAAAAAACAAAGCGCCTTTCGACGCTTTGTCTTTATTATACCGTCATATCTTTCTGATCATTCGATCACTATGTTTCCCCATTCTTTTTCGGGTATCAGTGCGATGTATGTCTTTCCCACATTGATCTTTATCTCGTTACCGTTTGAATCAAAATATCTTGTGGGATCAAGGTCATTATTCTTTTGCCAGCTTACACGAATGGCCCTTCCGTTTGTGATGTAGTAACCGTCCCTGTCAAGTTCGGAAGGATAGTACATCATGTACCCGTGATCATCAAGCTGTTTCATCCTCGCATTCTGTATGAGGAGGTTCTTGAATGCGATCTGCTTGTTTCCGTTTCCTGCGTCGATCTCCTTCTGTCCGTACTGGAAGTATTTGTATACTCCCTCTGCCTCATCGTACTCAAGCCAGGGATTGTTGTGGTGGAAAGGAAGCGTGATCTTTTTGCATTCCACCGAATCCGGATACTGTGTCAGCATGTTCGGGTTGTCTCTTCTGGCAAATTTGTAATGATCACCCATGTAGTATTCATTATAGGTAGTGGAGTAACCCTTACTCTTGAAATTCTTTTCCACATCTCCGGAAAGAACATATTCGGTAAACTCTCTTGCCTTTCCGTTGTCCACTCTTGAGAATGTTCCTGAAAATCTCTCAACGAACACATTTTTATAGAAGATGGAGTTCCATACCTCGGGACCTCCGTCATGGCAGAGAACCGCATTCCATTCAGGGAAGATCTGAAGATTTGTGGGTCTCGTGCTTCTGATGGATCCCAGCTGCTTGATGGATCCCCAGTCCTTGACCATGACCATGAATCTCGTGACACCCTCATTCATGGTACTGTTTACCATTTCATACATTATATCCGATGTTGAGATACCGAAATGAGGCAATGCCGTCCTCTCATCATCCACCATTACCGCTATGGGTCTCTGATCCTTTAACGATGCATCGATCCACTCACCCGTAAGCTGGTTGGCACACATACCGTCCGGAGGTGTATCCGGCTCCTCGTCATCCACTACAGGTGCGGGTGTCTCGGCGACAGCCTCAGGCTGAGGGGCAACAGTATCCGTAACCACCATTGCAGGCTGCTCTGCAGCAGGCTCCTCTGCGGCTTCCTCTTCTTTTCCGCATCCGGCAAGCATCAACGCTCCGGCCAGACCGATGGCCAGAACCGCATATAATTTTTTCATATGATTATCTCCTTTATCAATAAGCCTTCTTACACGCCACAATACTTTATCACAAAAACATCATATTGGCAAATCAGAATTCCATACCACAACATATTGGGTTTCAAAAGGTTCTTATTATATCAGTCTGTCCTCTCTTTTCCCCAGAAAAACAGGGCCACGGTACCCGGTCCCGTATGGCTTCCGATGGTTGTTCCTATATCATATATCTCAACCTTTCCGTTCAGTTTCGCAAACTTTTCCTCGATCAGTGATGCAACGGCCTTTGCATCATCCATGCAGGCCGACTGGCAGATATAACATTTTCCTGAATAATCAAGGCCGTCTTCGGCATTTTCCTCCATCTTTTCAACGATCCTTCTGATGACCTTTTTCTTCGTACGGATCTTTTCCCTCGGAATGAGCTTTCCGTTCAGGTCCACATTGAGCAAAGGACAGATGTCCAGTACATTTCCGACAAAGCCCGATACCTTTGACACTCTTCCTCCGCGGACAAAAAAAGTGAGGTCGCTGGTGAAAAACCAGTGATGAACGAAAAGCCTGTTTTTCATGGCAAAATCATAGACCTCATCAAGGGTCTTTCCTTCGTCCCGAAGATCTGCAAGTTTGTCCATGAAGAGTCCGTAGCCGGAGGATGCCGCCAGGGAATCAACAACCAGTATCCTTCTGTCGGGATATTCCTCCGAAAGCACATCCTTTGCTATCTTTGCGGAATTTACCACACCCGAGATCCCGGATGAAAGGCTGACATGAAGCACATCTTTTCCCTGATCGAGAAAACTTCTGAAATAAGCCTCAAACTCATCTGCGTTTATCTGGGAGGTCTTTGTCATGGCACCGTCCCTCATTTTCTGATAGAAAACATCAAAGGGTATGCTCTGCCCCAGATCATCCGGATATTCCACTCCGTCAAGATAATAATGAAAGCAGATGTATGATATCTCCCTTTTGTCAAAGTGCTCCTTTGTCAGATCTGCTGTCGAGCAGCAGCTGATAACATAGTCACTCATGCTTTTCCTCCCTTTATGCACACAGATGTGAACATTTTATCTCATATCCTCACATTTCACAAGATGCGGGACAGGGTGGGACAGGGGGTGGGACAGGGGACGTATCTCTGTCCCAAAATTATGTAAATCTCCCGCTCATTGGATCAGACTATATGTTTTGCTCACGGCTCGTCCAGTTCTAATCCCGTCCGTCGTCTGATCCGTTGATATAGTTGACATAAAGTTGAGGATGGGATACGTCCCTCTGTTCCACTTTAGTTGACATAAAGTTGGGACACAGATACGTCCCCTGTCCCAATTATTTACGGCGGGGTAGCTGGGATATGATGATGGCCGCAAAGATCATTAAACACCCTGCCAGTTCCCGAAGGGTCAGCACCTCTCCGAGTATCACAAATCCGCCCAGAGCCGCAAATACACTTTCAAGGCTCATGACGATGCTGGCGACGGTCGGGTTGATGTTTTTCTGCGCAATGATCTGCAAAGTATAGGCTATCGTACTTGAAAACAGACCGGCGTAGACCATGGAAGGCATCCCGAGGATCAGAGCCTCCTTTGTGACGGTCTCAAATACGAGCATGCATATGCCCGAAAGAACAGCTGTGACGAGAAATTCAAACCATGCGATGAGCACCGGTTCGACCTTTGATACATAGTGGTTGACTGCAATTATCTGAAAAGCAAACAAAAGGGCGCAGATCATGATGAAGGGATCGCCCCTGTCATAGGTAAGTCTTTCCGTAATGCAAAGAAAATACAGGCCTGCCGCCGTCAAAAGCACGCAGAACCATATCTTCCCCGGCACAGGTATCCCGGCGATCCTGCATATGACAGGCACCAGCACCACATACATCGCCGTGATGAATCCGGCCTTTGCGGTGGTAGTGTCCGCGATCCCTATCTGCTGGAGGGCACTCGCCGAAAAAAGAAAGAAGCCGCAGACGGCGCCCGCCCGAATGGAAAGCGGTGTCACAGCTGCCATCCCCTTCTTTTTTATTACAAATATATATACTACAGGGAGCAGTGCAAAAACCGCGATCCAGCTCCTCACCGCCAGAAAGGTGAAGGGTCCGACACTTCCGGCACCTACACTCTGGGCCACAAAGGCTGTTCCCCATATGAAGGCTGTCAACACCAGCAAAAAGACGTATACCAGTTTTTTTCCTTTTTCACTCATGCGCAATTGAAATAGCTTCCTTAATAAGGTATGATTTACAAAAATATCATATCTGCAAAAAGAAATCGAGACAGATTTTTTTGCGAAGGAGGTAACAAGATGCATGCAACATTCTGGGCGCTCGTGCCGCCGATCGTGGCCATAGCGCTGGCACTCATCACCAAGGAGGTCTACAGTTCACTCTTTGTAGGTATCATCGTAGGCGGACTGTTCTATTCGGGCTTTGGCTTTGAGGGAACTCTCACCCATATCTTCAATGACGGTCTCATAGCCCAGCTTTCCGACTCCTATAATGTGGGTATCCTGATATTCCTCGTGTTCCTGGGTATCATGGTAAGCCTCATGAACAAGGCCGGCGGCTCTGCAGCTTTTGGAAAATGGGCATCTTCCCATGTAAAGACCCGGATCGGCGCACAGCTTGCCACCGTTCTCCTGGGCTGCCTTATCTTCATCGATGATTATTTCAACTGTCTGACGGTCGGCAGCGTCATGAGACCGGTCACTGATAATAAGAAAATCTCCAGAGCCAAGCTTGCTTATCTCATTGATGCAACTGCGGCTCCGGTCTGCATCATCGCTCCCATCTCCTCATGGGCCGCAGCTGTATCCGGCTTTGCACCCGAGGGTACCAACGGACTGATGCTGTTCATCAAAGCCATCCCTTATAACTACTACGCACTCCTGACCATAGTCATGATGATAATGCTTTCTGTCATGAAACTGGATTTCGGTCCCATGGCAAAGCACGAAGAGAATGCCCTGAACGGCGACATCTTCACCGTGGCAGGAAAACATGATACGGAAGACACCAACGTTTCCGGCAAAGGAACGGTTGCCGATCTCGTCTTTCCGGTTATCGCCCTCATCATCTGCTGCATCGTAGGTATGATCTATACGGGAGGTTTCTTTGAAGGAGAATCCTTTGTTGATTCCTTCGCAAACAGTGATGCTTCGGTAGGACTGGTCCTTGGAAGCTTTGTGGGGCTTGTGATAACCCTGATCTTCTATCTGATCCGAAGAGTCCTTCCCTTCAAAGACTGCATGGCATGTATTCCCGAGGGCTTCAAAGCCATGGTACCCGCCATTATCATCCTTTCCCTTGCCTGGACACTGAAGGCCATGACAGATTCACTTGGAGCCGCAGAATATGTGGCAGGTCTTGTTTCAAACAGTGCCGGCTCACTTCTGAGTCTGTTGCCTGCAATAATCTTTGTCATTGCAGCCTTCCTTGCCTTTGCGACAGGAACCTCATGGGGAACCTTCGGAATACTGATCCCCATCACACTTAATGTATTTCCGCTCGAGAACGGGGACCCCATCTCCATCATCTGTGTCTCTGCCTGCATGGCAGGTGCTGTATGCGGCGACCACTGCTCCCCCATCTCGGATACGACCATCATGTCCTCAGCCGGAGCCCGGTGTGATCATATCGCCCATGTTTCGACACAGCTTCCCTATGCGCTCACGGCTGCCGGGATATCATTCCTGACCTATATTCTTGCAGGATTCGTCAAAAATGCAGCCATATGCCTCATTTTCGGTCTGATCATCACATGCCTTACCATGATCTGCATCAGATACGTGCTTCGAAACGACAAAAAGGAAAAGGCCGGCGCCTGATCTTTCATTTGCATAATAAAACCCTCTGCCGTATCAGACCTTTTCGGCAGAGGGTCTTTTTATTCATCAGTTCCTTTAATCCTGAGCCACTATCTCCGTATAGAATTCCACATAATCCTTTCTCTTTTCCTTTGTAAAGGCTATGGCTGTACGAGGATGCTGGTTCAGATAACCGGTCATTAGATACTGAAGATCGTATCCCCATACGGTACCGCTTTCCCGGAGCGGGACCATATAAT
>CAMVDF010000112.1 GCA_947166195.1 uncultured Lachnospiraceae bacterium | reverse complement strand
ATTTTCTCCTATCGGTTGAACCTTTTAAATCGAATTTGACAATTGTGTTATCTTTAGCCACGGGCTCGTCTGCTATGTCTGCCGCAGGTTCGTCTGTTATGTCTGCCACGGGCTCGTCTGCAGGTTCAGCCATGGCGGCTTCATCCATATCGGAGCCTTCTGTTGCAGCTTCCTCGGCGGATTCGATCATCGCGGCGATCTCCTCCGGAGTCATCATATGATTCGGATCGTCAGAGGGTTCAGCGGGAGCAGGTTCTTCCATGGGGATCTCCTCCATGGGGATATCTTCTGCCGGCATCTCCTCCAATGGTATTTCTTCCATGGGTATTTCTTCCATGGGTGATACTTCCGGTGCGGGGGTATCGCCGCCTCCCACAAGAGCCGCTATCTCTTCCGGTGTCATGATGTGATTGGGATCATCATTCATCCCGAAGGAAGGTGCTTCTTCCATGGGCATGTTTTCCATGGGCATTTCTTCCATGGGCATGTCCATGGGCATGTCTTCGGATGGCATATCCATCATGTTTTCTTCAAAGAAGGGTTCTCCGGCCTCATTGGCCTGTATCACATCGCCCAAAGCCTCCATTGCGGAGGGATACTCGTCAACCGGCATTTCTTCCATGGGCATGTCCATGGGCATATCCATCGGAGCTTCGTCCATTGGCATGTCCATCGGGGCTTCTCCCGTGGAGAAATTTTCAAGCGGCATGTCTGCCTGATTTTGGGTAGCAAAATCAGGAGTCTGTTCTGCTCCAGGCTCCTGTTCGTTAACAGGCTCATAAACCATTTCAGGTTCAGGTAAGGATTCCGGTATCGGTTCCGGTTCGGGAATATGCTCTACCAAAGGCTCTGATGTAAGTACAGCCTCGGGATTTGATACAAATTTCTCTCCGACTTCAGGCTCAGGTTCACCCGTGATCCCCTGTTCTTCTCTGTAGTTTTCCGTCACAGCATGCAAGAGCTGGTCTAAATAATCTTCATCCGTGCTCATTTTTGATCCAGTGATTTTGAAACAGTCCTATTATGGCATACAAAGTAAACACCCATTTCGGTGTCAGCCTGACATGGACGCAATGAGAGCGTCTATCTCAGCCTGGGAAAGGATCCTGTTTTCATTTCCTCCCCCGGCCGGCGCAGCAGGAGCTACCGGTGCTGCCGGTGTCGGTATCGTAGGATTGTGTGCCTGTGCCTGCGATGAATTTCCCATAATACTTGCAAACAATGCCTGTTGTTCCGGTGATAGTCCGTCCATAATAACCTCGAAAAAAAATATATATTTGTGCCGACAGAAACGGCAACATATATCATACCATTATTATCCCAAAATCGCAATTCCGGATATTATTGCAGGTGTTATCGCATCGGAAGGACCGTTTATCTGACCTCTTCCTGTGGTTTTCCCGCCACAGTTGAGTGGATCTGTTTTTTCCTGCTGTTTTCCCGCCACAGCTGTGACAACTTGATTTTTTCCCCTGCCTGTTATATACTCCCATCTTGAGCAGGCGAAAGCCATGCTCCCATGTATTTACGTATCATCAAGGAGGTTTATAGAAAGTGAAGACAAATCTTGTATTACAGTTTCAGGGACGTGAGATGAGCGAGGATTCCATGGTGAAGGCAGCACAGGAAGCCTGGAAAAAGGCAGGAAAAAAAGCCGCTGACATCAAGAGCATTGAGCTTTTCCCCCAGCCTGAAAATTCAGTCTGCTACTTCGTGATCAACAAGGATTTCGACGGAAGCTTCGGTATCTAAACAGACAAATATCGGATCATGAAAAAACCGGGACGAGGAACACTCCTCATCCCGGTTGTTTTTATTATACTGATCCTCTCAGCTCTTGCTGACCAGATCGTCTATGATCTTCACAAGATTTCCTATCTCAGGTTTTGAAAGCTGTGCATCCGCACCGAGCTGCTCTCCCTTTCTCCTCATCTCGTCATTGACAAGAGACGAGAATATAACAACGGGTATGCTCTTTGTGGCATCGGTTGACTTGACAAGCTTTGTCAGCCTGTGGCCGTCCATGATGGGCATCTCGATATCAGTGATGACAACCCTGACCTTGTCCCTGACATTTCCTTCCTCGGCAGCCTTTGAGATATAATCCCAGGCCTCCTGTCCGTTGACCGTATCTATGAGATTGACATAGCCGGCTTCCCTGAGCGAATCGGATATGAGTTTGTTGAGCAGAGCCGAATCCTCAGCCATCAGGATCGGAACATCGTTCCTCTCTCTTTCACCCAGCTCCCTGATCTCCTCAACGCGAAGGCCTGTCTCGGGGCTGATATCGGTAACGATCTTTTCAAAGTCGAGTATGACGATGAGCCTGTCCTCGAACTTGATGATACCGGTTGAAACGCCTGCGTCCGCATTGTTCACGGTCGCATTGGGCTTGATGATGTCTCTCCATGATATCCTGTGAATCCCGACTACGGAATCAACATGGAAAGCGATATCCAGCTTGTTGAAATTTGTGATGATGAAAAGCCCCTTGTCCTCAGACACCCCTCTCTGCAGACAGTTTTTCAGGTTGATCGCCGTGATCATCGTATCTCTCGGCATGAAAATGCCCTCTATGCTGGGATGCGCATTGGGAACAGGTGTAACAGGCTGCCAGGAGATGATCTCCTTTATCTTTGCAACATTGATGCCGTAGCAGTTGTCATCCAGCTTGAATTCAAGGACTTCCAGCTCGTTTGTACCATTCTCGAGTAAGATATTAGTTTCCATGTTTCCCTCCAATACAATGGATTTTGTTCTTAAATGCTCAAGTGCCTGCGTCTAAAAACACAAAACTATAATAACATAAAAATACAAAAATGAATACATTTTTTTATTATGGGAAAGACACTGCGAAAATGCTGATCTTTGACCGGAAGGGAGGTTAACATAAAAACGTGACAGAGGGACTGTCCCCCTGTCACAAAAAAACACGGGCGGATCGATGATCCTGCCCGTGCTGTTTACTGATTATTTTGCATAATCTGTGACTCTGGACTCTCTTATCATGCTGACTTTTACCTGTCCCGGATACTGCATCTCGCTTTCTATGCGCTTTGCGATATCTCTGGCCATGAGTACCATGTCCGCGTCACTAACCTGTTCGGGAACTACTATTACCCTGACTTCCCTTCCCGCCTGAATGGCAAATGATTTCTCAACTCCCTTGAAGGAGTCGGCAATATCTTCTAATTGTTTAAGTCTGTTTGTGTAATTGTCTAAGGTCTCCCTTCTCGCGCCGGGACGCGATGCCGAAATGGTATCGGCAGCCTGTACAAGGCAGGCGATGAGGCTTGTCGGTTCCACATCTCCGTGATGCGACTCCACTGCATTGAGTACGATTGCGTTTTCCTTGTACTTTCTGCAAAGATCCACACCGAGCTGGATATGGGTTCCTTCCATCTCGTGGTCAACTGCTTTTCCGATGTCATGGAGCAGACCGGCTCTCTTTGCGAGTCTGACGTCTATGCCGCCGATCTCGGATGCCAGAAGGCCTGCCAGCTGTGCGACCTCGATGGAATGCTTCAATGCATTCTGGCCAAAGCTGGTACGGAACTTCATCTTTCCGAGAAGCCTGATAAGCTCGGGATGGATGCCATGCACTCCAACCTCAAGAGCAGCTGCTTCTCCTTCCTCGCGGATCTCGGTCTCGATCTCTCTCTGAGCCTTTTCGACCATCTCCTCGATCCTGGCCGGATGGATACGTCCGTCTACGATAAGTTTTTCAAGGGCTATCCTTGCAACTTCTCTCCTGATCGGATCGAATCCGGAAAGGATCACTGCCTCGGGAGTATCATCTATTATCAGATCAACGCCGGTGAGCGTTTCTATGGTCCTGATGTTCCTGCCCTCGCGTCCGATGATCCTGCCCTTCATCTCGTCATTGGGAAGCTGTACCACAGAGATGGCAGCTTCGCTGACCTGATCGGCAGCGCATCGCTGGATGGCATTTACGACATACTCCTTTGCTTTCTTTTCCGCTTCTTCCTTTGCCCGCGTCTCGTATTCCTTGATCATTACCGCGGACTCATGCTTCACATCGTCTTCAACAATTTTTAAAAGATATTCTTTTGCCTGTTCAGAGGTAAGTCCTGATATTCTCTCAAGTTCCTGTACACGTTCTTCGTTGAGCTTTGCAGCTTTTTCCTGCAGTGCTTTCAGCTCTTCTTCCCTTGCCGTACAACTGGCCTCGCGCTTTTCAATCGCATCTGCCTTTTTGTCAACAGATTCCTCTTTTTGCTGAACTCTCCTTTCAAGTCTCTGGACCTCTGCGCGTCTTTCTTTGGTCTCCCGTTCTATCTCATTCTGCTTTCTGATAGACTCTTCCTTGACCTCCAAAAGTCCTTCGCGCTTCTTTTCCTCAGCTTCCTTGAGAGCATCATCGATTATCTGTCTTGCCTTTTCTTCGGCATTGCCGACCTTGGATTCAAAATCCTTTTTCTGTCTGCTGCCTCCGACCAGATAGGCGATTATCACCGCTGCGACCAGTACTACTGCAAAGACCGCTATAATAACTGCGTTCATTGTACAGAAGTACCTCCTACTATGAAATTTTTAACCAATCCATTTTAATCCGATTATTATGTTATGTCAAGCGCACCTGTTTTCCCCAGGGAATCCATGACATCCTTTACATCATCAAAAGAAAACCCTTTCTGACAAAGGCTTCGTGTAAGCTTTGCGCATTCGGTCATATCCGGGGCGGTACCCGGCGGAAACTTTTTTATTATGAGTTTTCTGATAGTTTCCTTTTCATCGATGTCTGAAGATGAAAGCACTCTGTCTGCCGTTTCCCTGTCTATACCCTTTTGGACAAGTTCCATCCTGACCATTCTTTTCGATCTTGAAACGGACCTCCTTTCGGCAAAAACTTCAGCAAAATATTCATCATCTATGTAATGCTTTTCCTTTGCGTAACGCACAGCCTCATCGATGGCTTCCTGCGGGTAAAAGTTTTCCCTGAGTTTTCTTCTGATCTGGCTTTCGGTCTTTGCAGAGGCATCCAAAAGATAAAGCGTGCGCGAAACGGCACGCTTTACCAGAATCTCATCAAGTATCTCTTTGTAGGTTTCCCCGCTTAAGTCCTCTCCCTCTTTGATGTCATATTTTTCGATCTCTTTTCTATAAAGAACAAAAGCCGGGGCATCCTCATCAAAATAGACCTTCACCTTTGTTTTTTTGTAGGGCTCAAGCCTGTATACCGTCATCCTGTCCTATTCTCCGTCAGCTTCCTTTGAGTTCTTCTTTTTTGCCTTTGGCTCCTCCGGCTGTTCCTCATCTATGAGACCGTAGTGAACACGGACCTTTCTGTCGATCTCCTCAAGGATGGCAGGATTGTCCTCCAGGTACTGCTTTGCGTTTTCCCTGCCCTGTCCGATCTTTTCGCCGTTGTATGCATACCATGCTCCGGACTTGTTGATGACATCGATATTTGCGGCAAGATCCACCAGATCTCCCGATGATGAGATGCCCTTGCCGTACATGATGTCAAACTCAGCCTGCTTGAAGGGCGGCGCCACCTTGTTTTTGACCACCTTGACCCTGGTCCTGTTTCCTATGACCTGTCCTGCCTGCTGGATCTTGTCTATCCTCCTGACATCCATCCTGACAGAGGCGTAGAATTTGAGGGCATTTCCGCCCGTGGTCGTCTCGGGATTCCCGAACATCACTCCTATCTTTTCACGAAGCTGGTTAATAAATACGACTGTACAGTTTGTCTTGTTGATGATACCGGTCAGCTTTCTCAGTGCCTGTGACATGAGCCTGGCCTGAAGTCCCATATGGGAATATCCCATATTTCCGACTATCTCGTCCTTTGGAACAAGGGCTGCAACCGAGTCGATGACAACTATGTCAAGAGCTCCAGAACGCACCATGGTCTCTGCTATCTCAAGTGCCTGCTCACCTGAGTCAGGCTGTGATATATAGAGGTTGTCTACATCCACTCCTATGTTTTTTGCATATTCCGGGTCCAGAGCATGCTCTGCATCGATGAAACCTGCAATGCCTCCAAGTTTCTGTGCCTGGGCTATCATATGAAGGGTGAGGGTGGTCTTTCCCGAGGATTCAGAGCCGTAGATCTCTACGATCCTGCCTCTGGGAATGCCTCCTATGCCAAGTGCAACGTCAAGGCTCAATGAGCCTGTGGGTATCGCCCCTATTGAAAGATCCGTAGTGCTGTCTCCCAGCTTCATGACGGCTCCCTTTCCGAATTCCTTTTCGATCTGCGAAATCGCGATGTCAAGTGCTTTTGTTTTTTCTGAATTATCCATTTTTTTCTCCAATCTCAATCCTGAAAAATCGAACAGTTGTTCTGTCCTTTGACAATAGTAGCGTAAGTATTGTGGTTTGTCAACATAAAATCACAAAATAATGTGCTTTGTTTTACCTCCTTTCCATCATATTTTGAAAAACCGGGTAAAAATTGCGGCGAATGCCGCGTTCATATTTTGAACGTCCGCATGAAACGGACTGATGTGAATGATAGCATTTAATGAATGAAAATGCAAGACCGGAAAAATGTGACAGGGGGACAGTCCCCCTGTCACATTTTTTAACGGCGGCGGTCGATGCCCCGTTCTTTGTAGTACTTTTCTTTTTCGGCATACATGTCGGCATCCGCGATATGCTCCAGCTCGTCTATAGTTGCGGCAGGCTTGTCACTGTGGGATGCAAAGCCGATGGACATGGTTATCTCATCGGTATAGATACCGTGCCAGTCTTTTGATTTTTCCTTGATCAGAGTTCGCAGTCCCTCCGGATCGTCCGTGTGGACCACGGCCATGAACTCGTCTCCGCCCGTCCTGTACACCTTTCCCATTTTGCCTACGGACAAAGCCAGACAGTCTGCCGCACCCTTGATGAGCTCATCTCCGGCAGCGTGTCCCTTTGTATCGTTTACGGTCTTGAGGCCGTTCACATCAATCGAGAAGAGAACGAAATCCTCCGCAAGCTCACCGTTTCTGATCTGACCCAGATCTTCGTCAAAGCATCTGCGGTTAAAGAGCCTGGTCATGTCATCCGTCATGGATATCCTGATGAGATGCTCCTCTCTCCTCTTTTCCTCATCAACATTTCTCGTGGTGTAAATTACCTTGTTTGGTATACCGTCCACGGTGGAATCAACTGTTATATACTGGGCACGGAACCATCCGGCGATCACATCTATGAAGTCGGCGCTGATCAGCTTTTTCTGTGAAAGTCTCGCCCTGACTGTCTTGATGTTCGTGAAGGTCAGGAACTCGTCCACCATGTCGGGCATGACCAGGTTCCTGATCCTCTGATTCATGAGAGTGTGGGTCTGGGCGTTCATATTGATGCCGTGCTTTTCCTGCTTTTCATCACGCAGTGACATCTCCGTATTGTCCACAAAATCTATGAGGTTCACATTGTCGTAGATCTCAGCCAT